>JALWEL010000121.1 GCA_027014065.1 DHVE2 group archaeon | reverse complement strand
TGCGATTATGTCAACCAGCATGGGAGTTTTTGTGTCCCCTGCAGCCCTCAGAGACGATTGATAGACGGCCATGAACACCGCAAATGGATAGAAGGAGAACACGCCCATTATGTATTTGTATGCCTCTTCCACAACCTCTGTTCCGGCGCCCATGGCAACGGGAAGGGTCCAGCCCAAAAACACGGCGAAGAGAGAGATGGGGATTGAAATGAGAATGAGAAGAGAATAGAGAGAATTGAAAACTTCCTGCGCCTCCTTGTATCTTTTCTCTCCCCACCGCCGAGCGATTATTGCCACTCCCCCCGTTGTCAAACCCATGATCAGGGGAAACATGAGGAAATAAAGCATGCCCCCTAAGCCCGCGGCGCTCAGGCTCACCGCAGGGTCCCGATAATGTCCCAGCATGATGGTATCCACTATGTTTTGAAATGTGTAGAGCAAATTTGAAACGATTACGGGTATCGCCAGCTTTAGAACCACCCTGCGCATTTGCACACACATGCAAAGGTTGCGCCGTTAATAAATTTTCCCATGGGGAACATCTAATATACTACCACTCTTTTCTCGTCACGTGTTCGGCAAGATACCCACCGTTCTGCGTTCGGAAGAATTAATCGACAAGATGTTTCGCCGCGCCAAGAAGGTTGAGGTTAGCTACTCCAAGAATAGATTAGCGATGGAGAAAAACCTGAGCATTGCGAAGATTTACACCGCAAGAGATGTGGCAGTTAGCACACTTCAGAAATACGTGGATTCTTTTCCGTACATCAACAAACTGCATCCATTTTACCGCACACTCTTAGATTTGCTAATTGATAAAAACATGTACAAAAAATCCCTATCATCGCTGAATTGGGCATCCCAAAGGATAGACGGGTTCGCATCGAAGTACGCGTCGAAGATCAAAGGCGCGGGCAAGGTGGAGGAGGTTTTGAAATTCCGAAAAGAATTCTACGGAAGGGCCGCTTCAATTCTCAAGGACATATCGAAAGAATTGAAGTACCTGAACCAAGCTCGCGATATCATAAGGAAATTGCCGGTTGTGGACGTTAATATCCCCACCATAGTAATCGCGGGATACCCCAACGTGGGAAAATCCGCTTTGGTGGAGAAATTGAGCACCGCGAAACCTGAAATAGCGTCCTATCCATTCACAACCAAGGGCATAACCGTTGGACATATGGAACTCAAAGGGAGAAGAATGCAGGTAATAGACACACCCGGTCTTTTGGACAGGCCTCTGGAGAAGAGGAACAAGATAGAAAAACAGGCGATTTTAGCTCTTAAATATCTAGCGAATCTTATAGTATTCGTTCTGGACCCCTCGGAGACATGCGGGTACAAGATGGAGGAGCAGCTTAAATTGCTGGAAGAAATCGAGAGGGACTTCGATGTTCCCATTCTCGTGGTGGAGAACAAATCCGACATATTTCGTGGAGATTCGGAAAACATCAAAATTTCCGCAAAAACCGGAGAGGGCTTAGATACTCTTATCAATTCCATATCAAAAATTTTAAGTGAAAATTGAGAGCCACCGGGGGGATTCGAACCCCCGACCTGCTGATCACCCGGAGCCCCTTCTTTGGGGGTGAAGCACCTTTCTTTCTAAGAAAGGGGCTCTTACAAGTCAGCCGCTCTTCCGGGCTAAGCTACGGTGGCACGCGGATGAGATGATTTTCTTCAGGTTTAAAAATTTTTCCATATTTGAAACTCGCCAATAAGAAATCTTTTATGAGCGATAAGGTTAAATTATACCCTCACATTTCCCATTGATGCCTTATGTTTGAGATACTGGACAAAAAAGAACTTGCACCACATATAAAGTGGATTCGCGTGAATGCGCCTTTGGTGGCGAGAACGGCGAAGGCTGGGCAGTTCATAGTTTTCAGACTGCACGAGAGAGGTGAGAGAGTACCGCTCACTCTTTTCAAGTGGAACAAGGAAGAGGGATACATCGAGCTGGTGTTTCAGGAAGTGGGAAAAACAACATACGAACTGGGAACCTACGAGCCCGGGGATAAAATCATGGACATAGTGGGGCCGTTGGGAAGAGCCACGGAGATTGAGAATTTCGGAAACGCCGTCGTAGTGAGCGGAGGCGTCGGAGCCCCAATAGGATATGCAGTATCGAAGGCTCTGAAAGATGCGGGAAACAAGCTCACCATAATTTCCGGATTCAGAAGCAAGGAATTCGTAATTTTAGAGGACGAATTCAAGAAGATTAGCGATGAATTATTAATCACTACGGACGATGGCTCTTACGTTCGAAAGGGATTCACCACGGATGTTCTCAAAGAATATTTGGAGGCTGGAAACAAGGTGGATTACGTGTTCACCGTTGGTCCGGTGATTATGATGAAACTTATAGCGGACATCACGAAGGAATACGGGATAAAAACGTACGCAAGTCTGAATCCCATAATGGTAGACGGCACGGGGATGTGCGGAGCATGCCGCGTTACCGTTGGTGGCGAGATAAAATTCGCCTGCGTGGACGGCCCCGATTTCGATGCTCATTTAGTGGATTTCAACGAGCTCATGTATAGGTTGAAGGAGTACAAAGAGGAGGAGAAAGAGGCCATGGAAAGATACCTTAAAGGAGGTGCTTAAATTGGGAAAGCAAATAAAGAAGCAGAGAATTAAAGTTCCGGAGCAGGACCCCAACGCTAGAATTCACAATTTCAACGAAGTGGCGCTGGGCTACACATGGGACCTCGCAATTGAAGAGGCATCCAGATGCTTGCAATGCCCGTACAATTACGCTCCCTGCATTAAAGGATGCCCAGTGAGCGTGAACATCCCCGGATTCATAAAGAAGATTTTAGATAAAGACATAAAAGGCGCATTGGAAGTAATACACACAACTAACGCCCTTCCCGGAATAACCGGTCGCGTATGCCCGCAGGAAGAGCAGTGCGAAATGAACTGCGTCATGGGCAAGTTGGGAGATAAGATAAATATCGGAAAATTGGAGCGCTTTGTGGCCGATAAAGCAAGGGAGATGGGCATATACGCAGATATCCCGCAGGTGGAAAAGAAGGGAAAGAAAGTTGCAATTGTCGGTTCCGGCCCTTCAGGGCTCACTGCCGCCGCCGATTTGGCAAAGATGGGCTACGATGTAACCATGTTCGAAGCCCTGCACGAAGCTGGCGGAGTTCTCATATACGGAATTCCTGAGTTCAGGTTGCCCAAAGACATTGTGCGTTACGAGGTGAAATTCCTCAAGATGCTGGGAGTAAATGTAGAGACAAACGTTGTAATAGGCAAGACCTACACTCTCTACGAGCTTTTAGATGAATACGACGCCGTTTATCTGGGCACAGGCGCGGGAACACCAAAATTCCTCAACATTCCGGGGGTGAACCTCAACGGAATTTACAGTGCCAACGAATTCTTAACGAGGATAAATCTGATGAAGGCGTACAAGTTCCCTGAGTACGACACGCCGATAAAGAAGGGTAAAAAGTTAGCGGTGATAGGTGCAGGCAACGTGGCCATGGACGCAGCGAGAAGCGCCCTGCGGATCGGGTACGAAGAAGTGTACATCATATACCGTAGAACAAGAGAGTACATGACCGCAAGAGAAGAAGAGATACACCACGCGGAAGAAGAGGGAGTGAAGTTCATGTTCTTAGTATCGCCGATAGAATTCATAGGCGACGAGAACGGTCACGTGCGCGTGATCAAGCTCATAATGAACGAACTTGGCGAGCCGGATTCTTCCGGAAGGAGAAGGCCCGTACCAATTCCCGGCACCGAATTCGGTTTAGAGGTGGATGCAGTGGTATTCGCAATTGGACAGAGGCCAAACAAAATCCTGTACCAAGAGGTGCCAGAGCTGAAGACAACTAAGTGGGGCACTTTGATAGTGGACGAAAAACACAGAACACCGATGAAGGGCGTGTTCGCCGGTGGAGATGCTGTGCGCGGAGAAGCAACCGTGGTTCTGGCCATGGGCGACGGAAAGAGGGCAGCCAAGGCAATAGACGAATATCTCAGCGGGGAAGAATGGCCCGAGGAGATTAAGCAGAAGAATTTCTGGTGAATTTCGTCAATTCTCCAATTCTTTTTTCGTTTTTCGAATTGCAGATTTAAATGGATTCACGATAAGGTTAAATAAATCATTCATATCCCTATGCAAAGGTGATTGAATGAGGATTGAAGAGCATCCAGTTATTGACTTCACGAGAAAAAGAGGGAAAAAGGTAACCATCTATTTTGAAGGGAAACCCATTGAAGCGTACGAAGGTGAGCCAATCGCAGAAGCGCTTCACGCGGCTGGCATTCGAGTGTTGAATTTCACACCCAATGGAAGACCGCGAGGATTGTTCTGCGCAATCGGCAAGTGTTCATCGTGCTTGATGAAAGTGAACGGAATTCCGAACGTGAGGACATGCATCACCCTCGTGGAAGATGGAATGAAGATTGAGAGACAGCACGGATTGGAACCGCTACCTAAAGATTACAAGCCTCCGAAGTGGAAGGACGCGGAAAAGATAGAGGCGGACGTCATAATCATTGGCGGCGGCCCCGCAGGATTGATGGCCGCAATAAAAGCCTCGGAGCACGGTGCGAAGGTGGCACTTCTGGATGAAAATCCGATTTTAGGGGGGCAATTGGTAAAGCAGACCCACAAGTTCTTCGGAAAGAGGGAGCAATTTGCGGGTGTGCGGGGTGTGAAAATCGCGGAAATAATCGCGGAGGAGGCAAAAAAGAAGGGAGTGGATATACATCTGGAGACTTCGGCCATAGGTATATTCCCCAACGGTGAAGGAAAATTGGTGACCGCGGTGAAGAAGAACAAAAAATTGGTGGAGTTCTACGGCAAGGCGGTAATTGTAGCTACGGGAGCTATGGAGAAGATGATTCCCTTCGAGAACAACGATTTGCCCGGCGTTTACGGGGCAGGTGCGATTCAAACCCTCATGAACACCTACGGAATTCAACCGGGAAAAAGAGTTTTGATTGTGGGCGCTGGCAACGTCGGCGTGATTTTAGCGTATCAGCTTCTCCAAGCTGGTGTGGAAGTGGTTGCAGTTGTGGAAGCTATGCCCAAGGTTGGCGCTTATTTCGTTCACGCAGCCAAGATACGCCGTTTAGGAATTCCGATTTACACAAAGCACACAATTCTAAGGGCCGAGGGAAAGGAGAAGGTGGAAAGAGCAGTTGTAGCGCAATTGGATGATAACTGGAAACCGATACCCGGCACTGAGAAAACTTACGATGTGGACATCGTTGCTCTTGCAGTTGGTCTGAGACCGAGCATTGAGCTTCTGCATCAAGCGGGAGCGCAGGCCATTTATGTGCGAGAATTGAGCGGCTACGTTGTGCGCCATGATGATAGAATGGAGACGACAATAAAGGGAATATTCGTTGCAGGAGATTCTTCCGGGATTGAGGAGGCAACCACTGCGATGCTGGAAGGCAAGCTGGCAGGAATCGCAGCCGCGTTATTCGTTGGAAAAGCGGATGTGAAAAACGCCATGGAGGAGATGGAAAAAGTCCGCAAGGATTTGGATGAATTTAGGAGCGGCCCGTTCGGGCAAAGAACCAGAATTGGTGAAAAGAAGGTGATGATAAAATGAATGACGAATACCTGTCGAGAGGATATCTCACTATAGATGAGATAAAGGAAATTACCGAGCTTCCGAGCGAAGAGAGATTAAAGAAAAAGCCGGTTGCGGTGCCCGAGTGCCCGCAGGAGATCCCTTGCACGCCCTGCTCGGAAATATGCCCGGTGGGTGCAATAAGCATGCCCACCCCTAATGATAGACCCATCGTAGACTATGATAAATGCATTGGTTGCTCGCTCTGCGTGCAGATATGCCCGGGATTGGCGTTCTTCATGATTCATTACAGAGGTGAGAAAGCGCGCATAACAATGCCCCACGAATTACTCCCCGTGCCCAAGAGAGGCGACGAAGTAATCCTATTGAATCGCAAGGGCGAGGAAATCGGAACGGGCAAGGTTGTTCTCGTAATCCCCCGCGATAAGAGTGTTGGAGACACGCCGGTTTTAACCGTTGAAGTTCCCATAGAGTTGGCATGGGAAGCTAGAGCAGTTCGTGTGAAGGAGGCGAGAGAATGAGCGATGATCCGAGGGAGAACATAATCATATGCCGTTGCAACGAAGTCACTCAGAAGGAAATCGAAGATTTAATCGACCAGGGCATCACAGATATTGAAATGATTAAGAGAATCACGCATATCGGAATGGGGCCATGCCAGGGCCGCACATGCATACCTCTGGTTGCGGGGATAATAGCAAGGAAAACGGGGAAAAAGATTGAAGATATTAAGATTCCAGCAACTCGCATACCTGTTAGACCCGTACCAATGGCAGTTTTAGTGGGTGATGACGATGAAGAATAAGGTGAATATCGCTATTATTGGTGGAGGAATAATCGGATTGTACACTGCGTACGAATTAGCTAAGCGGGGAGTGGAAAATATCGCCGTTTACGAAAAGAACTACATAGGCTCTGGGTCCACGTTCCGTTGCGGCACGGGCATAAGGCAGCAGTTTGGAGATGAAGCGAATATAAAGATGATGAAGAGAAGCGTGGAGAAGTGGAGCACCGTAGGAGAAGAGATCAATTTCCCGCCGTTAAAGATGGCTAAAACTGGGTATCTTTTCCTCCTCTACAGCGAGAAAGAAGTTGAGCAATATAAAAAGAACGTGGCTCTGCAGAATTCTCTAGGGGTGCCCAGCAAGATAATAACCCCCGAGGAAGCCCAAGAGATTGTTCCAGGATTGGATATAAGTGAGGTTGTCGCGGCATCGTGGAACCCCACCGACGGAAAGGCAAATCCTTTCCTTGCGGTTTACGGTCTCTCCAAGGCTCTTAAAAAAATGGGCGTGGAAATAAATGAGTACACGGAAGTTAAAGAAATCAAGGTGAAAGACGGTGCCGTAGAAGGTGTGAAGACTGAGAAAGGGGATGTGAAAGCGGATATAGTGCTCAACGCCGCCAACGCGTGGGCGAAAATTTTCAACGAGAAATTAGGCGTAAAAATCCCAATCGAGCCGTACAAGCATCAGGGAATAGTGACCGAGCCGTTCAAAGTGGGAGAAATTAAACCCATGGTTGTTTCATTCAAGCATGGTGGAGCGTATCTCACACAAAAACCAAATGGTGGAATTATCGGTGGAATCGCTTTGAAGTACGGCCCAACTTGGGATATCACCCCGACTTACGAGTTCCTGAGGGAAGTGGCAAAGAATTTCTCTAAGATAATTCCTGCGCTGAAGTACATCACAATAATAAGGCAGTGGGGCGGCTACTACGCGGAAACACCCGATCACAACGCAACTATAGGAAAAATAAATGAGATAGAAGGATACTACCTCTCAGCCGGGTTCTCCGGCCATGGGTTCATGCTCGCGCCCGCTGCGGCGGAGGGCATGGCGGAGCTGATAACCAAAGGTTCTTCCTCATTGCCCCTCGACTTCTACGACCCATACAGATTTGAGAGAGGAGAATTGAGAGAGCATGCAATTCAGATGGGGTAAAACTCATATACCTGTTTTTTATTTCTCCGTTGATAGCCCCGTGGTGTAGTGAGCGCCGATAGGTGCGAGCTCATCTCGGGCGCTGAATAGCCCCGTGGTGTAGTGGTCAAGCATGCGGGACTCTGGTAGGAACCACCAGCGAGTTCCTATAACCTCCTGCAACCGTGGTTCCTGGAGACATCCCGCGACGGCAGTTCGAATCTGCCCGGGGCTGCTACTTTCTTTATTTCAGAAAAAGGCGTTTGCACTAATATTTATTCCTCTTCGTCCTCGAAAAGTCGTTTGTAGAGTTCTGCGGGATTCTCCTCTTCCTCTTTTTCCTCTTCCTCCAAAATTTCTTGAATGTTCTCCTTTCTGTATGTCCAGTAGTGAATTCTCCAGAGTTTTCCGCGAGAAACGGTGACCTCATCCTCTATCGTCTTTAAAATTCCCAATTCTTCTAAAGTATTGAAAACGTGCCTGTCCGCAGAGGTGAGAATGTTGTCCACCACATAATCCCCGTAACCGAAGAAATTTAATACGTAATAGGTCAATTCCTTTATTTCGGCAACGTCCATCCCCCTCTTCGTGAGAATCTTCTTGAGGACATCAAATAAAATTTCGTAGGTGACTATTTCCATTTGGTAGGGGAAATGCCACAAAAATTAAAAATCTTTCGCAATTGTAAAATAGCAGTAAGGAAATACCCTTGTAGGAAGATGATTTACGACCTGCATGTATATATAAATCCCCACGCGGAAGAGGGAGAAATATACGAGTACGATACCTACGCGAGGATGCTTCACATGGATTTAGTTGGCTTCGTAATACACTACACTCCCACCATGCCTGAAAAATTGCTCAAAAACTTCAGGGATATCCTATCGACGTTTTCCATAAGAACCCTCGCAGGGTTGGAAATTCATTATCCGCCCAAGAAATTCCCGAAGGGATTCGATTACTATCTCCTTCACTTTTCGAACATCGCCATAGAGGCTGATATGCTCAAGAGGTATCATGAAGTGATAATAGCGCACCCCTTTGCGTACGGCGCTAAAATAAACGAGGACATTCTACCCATTTTGAAAGGTAGAAAAATAGGTGTGGAGTTCAACTCTTCCCATTACAACGATAAATTCCGATGGTTCTACGAGAAATGCAAGGAATACGGAATAAATGTGACTTTCGGAAGCGACGCACATACACCTCAAGAAATGGGAGAGGGCTTCGAGAAAGGAAAAGAATTCATAACTCCCTTAGAAAATTTGGAAGTTCTGAGGAGGAAAGATTATGAATGATGTAGAAAAGGTCATCGAAATTCTGAAAAAAGAAGTACCGGAGCATCCGTACAAATCGAAGAATCCATTCCATATTTTAATCGCAACCATAATTTCTCAGAGGACCAAGGACGAGGTTACTTACGAGGTGGCCAATAAGTTATTCGCAAAGTACCCTAGACCTAAAGATTTGAAAAACGCCGACGAGATGGAAATCGCACACCTTATATATCCCGCTGGCTTCTACAAGCAGAAGGCGAAGAAAATAAAGGAAGTGGCGAGGATAATAGACGAAAAATACGGTGGAAAGGTGCCCGATAACCTCAACGAATTGCTTAAGCTCCCCGGGGTGGGTAGAAAAACGGCTAACATAGTATTATCAAGAGGATTCGGTAAATACGCAATCGCTGTGGATACGCATGTGCACAGAATATCCAACCGGCTGGGCTGGGTTCATACCAAAACCCCGGAAGAAACGGAAAAAGAGCTTATGAAAATTCTCCCCAAGAAGTATTGGTTAGAGATAAACACTTTGCTGGTGATGTTCGGGCGCACCATATGCAGGCCAATAGCACCAAAATGCGAGATTTGTCCCGTGAAAGAATACTGCGAATTTTACAAAAAAGGAAAAAGAAAGTAGGGTGGGGTCATCGTGATTACTTTCTCTTTCTGTATTCCTCAGCTCTATTTTTCGCGATCAGGAACATGACTTCTATCATCTTGCATCACCTCCTTGATGCTTTCTAAATTCCAATATTTCCCCCAACTATATAAGTGCTTGTTTTAATTTGAGAAATCTTTTGGAACATACTTCTGATTTTTGGCAAATTTTAAAACTTAAAGTTTGAAAAATAGAAGTTTTAAATATCGCAACTCCATGAGGCCATCATGGACTCCCTCGATGTGAAAATCCTCCGCTTGCTTTGGGACGACGGAAGAATGCCCATGTACAAAATAGCCGAAAAGCTTGGAATCTCCAGCTCCGCGGTGGATAAAAGAATAAAGGCCATGCTTGAAAGGAAAGAGCTCTTAGGGTTCTCCGTTCTAGTCAATCCAGATAAAATTCTCAACAGCGCCGTAGTGGCAATAAGGGCCAAGAGGAAAAGGGGAGAAATATTCAAGAATATCGAAAAAGTGAGGGGAATTATGCATTTCATAGGATGCCTTGGTGGCAGATATTACGGAGAATTCTGGTTCTCAGACGAAATGGAAATGGAAGATAAACTTCTTCTTTTCAAGGAACTCACCGGTGCGTATTCGGTGGAAGTTTACAGGCACAGGAAAGAGGGAAATTACGTACTCGACAACCAGGACTGGAAAATCCTTCTGGCCATGCGAGACAACGCCCGTATCCCATTCTCGGAGCTTTCCAAAAAAATTGACTTATCGGCGAAAACCATTTCAAAAAGATGGGAAAGGATGAAAGAGGAGGACGTGGTTAAAGCTTATCCCATGATCAACAGGCCATTCAGCAAGGAGATTTTCTGGTTTTCCCTCTTTATTAAAGTGGACGACCTCTCGGTGGAGAATAAGATAAAGAAGATGGAGAATCTGTGGAGAACTTCGCTATTTCAGGATCCAAAGATGGTCTACGGAGTTTTTTACGCTCAAGCCGTGAAGGAAATAGATGAGACAATGGAAAGGGTAATATGCATGAAAGGTACAAAGCAGGTTCACTATGAAATCATCGTGGAAGAGAAATTTTATCCGCAGTATTTAGATTTCGTTGCTTACAAAATGGGATATAAAAAATAAAAAAGAATTATTGGGGCGGTGGTGGTGGCACATACGCTTGTTGTTTCTGGCACTCGTCCTTAACCACAATAACATATATTATCAACCCAAGGAGGCTGAGGAAGAACACAACCAGGAACCACAATATCGGGC
>JALWEL010000120.1 GCA_027014065.1 DHVE2 group archaeon | reverse complement strand
AGATTATACTCCACCCTCAAAAGAGGGAGGAGGCTCACTTCCGCCGGGCTACGAGAGCAAGATAAATCTGAACCTTCGCTATCGCTGGCTCGCCACACCGGGAATCCGCGTTGGTGCACCATATCTCGCATTCTGGAATTATGTGTCGGGTAGTTACACCAAAGGAGATAACCCAGATTACATGGTAGTTATAGACTACGAAAATACGTATTACTGGATCTATGACTCATCAGGAAACACGCCTTACCAAGGTCACTTTCTAGTTCTTCAAAACAACAGCTACACAGGACATGGTTATAACGAGTATTCGTCGCATCCCAACGATCCGCTTTACCAAGCACCCATTACATATTATCAGAATCCTACACCATGGAAAGATTCATGGGTGCGCATAAACGACGGCTACGGATGGAAGATTTGGCACCTACCTGCGGTGCCTCACGCTGTGGCAGATTACCTGTTCGCTTGGGAAGATCTTTGGTACGTTTATCACAATGATCGTAACAAGATTGATGGTAACGGAGACGAATGGGTTCGCGTTACTTTACTGGAAGACGATACGTTCAGAATAGTTCCAATGAGGGCAAGCGGAGGATACGAGCATGACTTCTTTGTAGGCTCACAATTCGCGTACACCAAGCCTCATGGTGACACCTGGGTGAATTCTCCAGATGGGGGAACTAACCTCTACGAAATCCATGTCACCCCATCTGGTGCCAGGTTCCCAGTGTACTTACGAAAGGCAAAAGGCGCAATACTCTCATTCTGGACAAGATACTGGATGACAGAAGGAACCAACGGAGGATTTCTGTATTTGCTAGGTTCCGACGACGGAATCCACTGGACATGGGATTCGAAGCATTTGGTGTACATCAAGCCAAAGCAACCATACACTGGCAACTTGAAATTTGACCAGGTAGATAGGGACTCATGGATTTGGAAAGATAAAAACGGAGAGTTACCATACTGGTGTTTCAACGGGAGAAGTGGAGGAGGAACATTTGACTGGGAGCATGTAGAAGTGGACCTCTCGCCATACATTGGCAATTTCAAAGAGATTAGAATTTACTTTGTAATGGCCCAATACGGAGGCTTGCCCGCCAACGGAGGCTGGCACCCTGAGATGGGATGGTACATCGATGATGTGAAAGTTAAGGTTATCGGAGACGGAATAAATGACCTTTGGAGAATAGCAAACCTAACAGCGGACGGGGATAAAATAGGCGCTCATTCTGGATATCACGCGTGGGTTTACAACGATACAAACGTGAATGGAAATTTACCAGAGGGAATAGACTCCGCCCTAACAACAAAGCAGATAGACCTCACTTCAGCAAGAAACGCATCATTAGACTTCTGGATTCGCTTCAATCTTGATCCAGCAGCAGGATTGCCCCCTGCAACGGTACGTGTGGAAGTGAGCAGCAATAATGGCGTCACCTGGGATTCAATAACTTACGGTGTGAGAATCGGCTGGGGCTCCAGCGGTCACGGCGGCTACGCTGGAACGTTAGATAACGGAGCAACAAACGCTTACGGCTGGGTTAACTCGCACACCCTTCTTAGAATAAACTGCGACTTAAGCGGCTGGGCAGGCCAGACAATATTGCTGAGATTTAGAGTTGTAACCAACGCATCAACGCCGCAAACATGGGATCCCGCGCATCCCAACGATCCACACGGAGTGTATATCGATGATGTGTTCATCTCCGGCGAGAGCTACGCACAATCTATACCTCAGGACTATTTATGGACAGGTTAAGTTTTTTATTTTTTATTTCTTTCTCGCACCATGCTTTACTACGAAGATCCTTATAAAAAGAGAATAAAGGCGAAGATTTTAAAGAAAGAAGACGGAAAATGCCTTTTAGATAGAACTATTCTCTACGAAGGAGGCGGCGGGCAACCGGCAGATAGGGGATATATAATATGCAATGGAAAAAAAGAGAGCATAGAGCATTTAGGAGAGCTATGGCACAGGTGCAACTGCAACCCGGGAGAAGAAATAGAAATCGAACTGGACTGGGATTTCAGGTACTATATGATGAGATCACACACCGCGGAGCACACTTTCTTCAGATTTCTCCAAGAGCGCGGGGCAGAGTTAATTAAGATTGCACTGGGTGAAGAATCGAGCATAATGTTCAAAGGGGACATCGGAATAGAAGATGTTTTGGAAGCAGAAGAGAGAACGAGGGAGTTGATAAAAAAAGGAATCGCAGTGAAGAGTTTCAGGATTTCAAAAGAAGAAGTGGAAAATTACCCGGAATTGAGGATAAAGAAAGAGAGAATCAAAGGCAAAAAAGTTAGAGTTGTGAATATAGAAGGGCATGACCTCTCGGCATGCAAGGGGATTCATGTGAAAAATCTGAAAGAAATAGGAGATTTCGCCGTGACCAAATTCAGGAGAGGAAAGAAAAAAGAGGTGAAATTCGTAGTGGGAGATAAGGCGAAGGAATTCCACTACTCCATGTCAAAAACATTGAGAAGCGCGGCATGGGGGGAAAATATCGAGGTGGAAAAATTTGAAAGGGTATTCCATAACGTCCTCATGGAAAAGGAGATTATGTCCGAAGCTCTGAAATCTCTGAGCGAAGAAATGGATTTCGAGAAGGAGAATTGCAAAGGGGTGGAAGTAGCGTACAGGATAATCCCCGGTGCAGAGAGAAAAATAATCGTTAGGAAGATGATGGAATTCACTAACTCGCCGAAAAGAATCGCACTCTTCGGAGATTCTATATCACACTCTGTATCCTGCGCATTCTCGGAAGACATGAAATATCTAAGAGATTTGGCTATTGAGACCATCAAAAAATTAGGCGGGAAAGGAGGCGGAGGAGACAGGTTCATAAGTGGCTCTACGCCAGACGAGAAGGAATTTATTGAAAGAATCAAGGAAGAAATATGCAAAAATATTTAAATTTGGAACGCATAACATTTGCATGGTGACGAAAATGGATTTAATAGAGTTAATCAAAGAGATGGTTATGGTGCCAGGAGTTAGCGGTTTTGAAGAGCCATTTAGGAGGTATCTTTTGGAGAAGCTCAAGGATTTCGAGCCGAAGGTGGACAATGTGGGGAACGTGTACGTGAAGCTCGGAAAAGGAGAGAAAAAGATTGCGATTGTTGCGCATATGGACGAAATAGGATTGGTAACTACGCATATCGAGAAAGATGGATATGTGAGATTCGCACATATCGGGGGAATAGACGACCGCATGCTGTACGGCAGGGTTGTTGAAATTTTCACGGAAAGAGGCATAATTTACGGAGTTATCGGATTGATTCCCCCTCATCTGAGCACAAGCGAAGATAGGAACAAAAATCCAACATGGAAAGAATTGGCAATAGACATCGGAGCAAAGAGCAGAGAGGAAGCGATAGCCATGGGAGTTAAAGAGATGCTTCCAGCAAGGTGGAAGAAGGATTTCGTCATCATGGGAAAATACATTGTTACAAGAGCATTAGATGACCGCGCAGGATGTGCCGTTCTGCTCTATCTATTGGACAAACTAAAAGATGAAAACTTAGATAAAGAGATTTATTTCGTATGGACCATTCAGGAAGAAACCGGGCTGCGGGGAGCGAACGCAATAATGAACCACATGAACTTCGATGAAGTGTACGTGATCGATTCGATGACTTCAGGCCTCATGCCCGGCGTGGCGTTCCATTTGAGCCCCGCAAAGATAGGTGAAGGTCCCGCAATAAGATTCGTGGATAGACGAGGCGTATCATCTCAGATTCTAAGAGAGAAGGTGAAAAGAATAGCGGAAGAGAACGGGATACCGGTGCAAGAGGCAATCACTGGGGGAACAACAGACGCCTCAGTCATATTTGATCACGGTGTGAACTCTCTGCCAATATGCATACCTGTAAAATACACTCACAGCCCTGTGGAAATGATGCACATAGCAGATATAAAAAACACCATCGACCTCTTGGAAAAAATAGTGAAAAATTAGGACATCTCCTCTTTTATGACCTTCCCCAATCTCTTTATTCCTTCTTTTATCTGCTCATCTGTGGGATAGGTGAAATTAAGTCTGAAGGTATTCTTGTGATCCCTGTTGGGGAAGAATGCAGAGCCTATTACGTAAGCAACTTTGTTTTCTATTGCCCTATTGAACATGGCCCCCGCGTCCATTCCGTCTGGAAGTCGAACCCACAGGAACATGCCGCCATCGGGCTTGGTCCATTCCACGCCATCGGGGAAGTAATCGTCCATCATGTCCAGCATGAGATCTCTCTTTCCCTTGTAAAGCTCTATGACCTTCGGGATATGCTTGTCTAAATATCCTTTGCTTATATAGTCCCTTGCAACGTACTGCGCAACAGTGTTTGTGCATAGATCAATACCCTGCTTCGCAAGCACAGATTTTCTTATTATATCCTCGTGAGCAATCATGTGGGCTAGCCTGAACCCCGGAGAAAGAACCTTGGAGAACGTACCTAAATAAATCACGTTGTGATTTTTATCCAATGACTTGAGCAAAGGCAATCTTTCACCAGAGTACCTCAATTCCCCGTAGGGGTCATCTTCAACAACCAAAACTTCGTATTCTTCTGACAATTCCAATAGGTGCTTCCTCCTTTCTAAATTCATGGTAACCCCCGCGGGGTTCTGGAAAGAGGGAATCGTGTAAATCAGTTTGGGTTTTTTACCTTCTTTCTTCATCTCCTTTAATTTCTCTTCTAAAATTTGAGTATCCATTCCCTCATCGTCCATCTCGATTGGAACATACGATGGAGAATATGATTGAAAAGCGGTAAGAACTCCAATGTAGGTTGGTGCTTCAATAACCACGTTGTCACCGGGATTTACGAAAATCTTGGCTAAGAGGTAAAGGGCCTGCTGCGAGCCTGCGGTTATTAGTATCTCATCCCTCTTTGTGCTTACATTGTATCTGTTTTTCATCATGTCCACAAGGGCATCCCTGAAGCTTATTACACCCTCAGTGGAGCCGTACTGAAGAATCTTAGCTCCCTCATTATCCAAAAGGGAGTTCATTATCTCCTTTATATCTTCAACGGGAAAAGACAGGGGATTAGGAAGTCCTCCTGCAAAGGAAATTATATCCGGCATTTGCGTTAATTTGAGAAGCTCCCTTATTTCTGAAGCCTTTAACCTCTTTGCTATTTCCGAAAACTCTTCATCGTATTGCATTTAATCACCGGAGGGGAATGGATATGGAAAATATTAATCTTTTTCCTCTCCACTCTCCTCTCCAAATCTTTTCATCCTTTCCCTTTCTCTCTCCAGCTTTTTTTCTCTTCTCCTTTTTTCCTCTTCTATTTTCTCCAGTTCCTCCGGTGGAACTTCCACCTCTCTCTTTTCGGCTATTTTTATAAACTGGGGAGGAACTTCATTTGATATGAACACCTTCGGGGAAGAAACATAAATTTGATAGCCATTCTCAATGGCGCTCTTTGCATCTACCTCCAGGATGATGGGGTCGTCGACTCTATGCCTTCCCGCTATGTACGCATCTTCATAACTCTTACTGAGATGAACCCACTTTCTATCTCCGGGCTTCAGGCCCATCTCCTGGATAAACTCTAACTCTTCTTCCGTTGTTGGATAATAGAGAATATCGGGTACCCCTTCTGTGGGCAAATCACTCAAATCGACCTTTATTGAATGCCCGTAAGTGGCCCTTATTCTTTTGTTCTCCAAATCCAACTGGTAGCGACCTTTGTCATCGGTGAGCACTATCGCTTCGATGTGTTTTACCTTCAACCATCTGAATCTACGATGCCTCCTCTTTATGCCCTTCACTATATCGTAAAGATTAGCCCAACCATGCTCATCCAATCTCACACCGAATTTTTCAGGAAAATGACGAAGTATGCCCGTGAGCATTCTACTCAGAGCTACTAATTCCCAATCATTCAGCAAGAATGTTCCCTCGTCCCCGCATATTGGACATTTATCCCCGCGAAATGGGCCGTGTTTTTCGCACCATCTCACTTCCACCATTTCAACCACATTGTGGAATAACATCCCCCATATAAAGATTACCCATACTCTTATATACACACCTCACTATTCCGCCATATGGTCTCGGAAGAAGAGGTAAGAAGAGTTCTGAAAACTGCCGTTGATCCTGAATTTGGAGTGGATGTTATAGACTTAGGATTGATTTATGAGCTAAAAATTTCCGATGACAACAAAGTGTACATTAAAATGACGCTAACTACGCCCACATGCCCCCTGGCAAATGTGATAGTGGCGGACGTGTACCAAAAGGTGAAAAGCATACCAGGAGTGGAGGATGTGGATATAGAACTCTCATTTGATCCACCATGGAGCCCAGACATGATGTCACCGGAGGCCAGAAAGCTCTTAGGACTTTGATTTATTTTCTAAAGGCAAGTGTTGCAACTATTCCGAAAATCATCAGGGAGGTTTCCATTATAGGAAATATACGTCCTATAGTAATCAAAGTGATCGCGTTGAGTAATCCCCCGCCCATGACTACTGAAGTTGCTAATATGAATATTCCTATCTTCGATTTTATTTTGGGTTCATCAATAGCCAGATAAATTGATGTGAAAATGTATAGGGAAATACCCACATAAGTGAACGCGTATATTGAGAATATAACGTGATATACTGCGTGGTAAACACCGGCCCAACCATAAGGGCCCATTTCCACATCTATAATCATAACCGTGAAAACCATATATATTATCAGCAGTGTTGGAACAGCAGTGACAATGGCAAATTTCCTGTTGAATCCCTCTCTAAAATAGTCCGCAAAAACTAAAATAAAATAGGCCCCGAGAGCCAATGCACTTAGATCAAATTTCAATAGGGTATATGCCCTCTGAGCGCTTCCAGTAACTTCAAAGAAGGCCATGGTTTCTGAGACGCCTAAAGATAGGAGCATAGCTATGAATAGATAATGCGATATATTTTTATTTATACGAGTAGATATATATCCTGCGAGAGCGTAATACACGAAAGCCCCGACTAAACTGAATACTGCCCCAAATAGAGGTCCCATATGGCCTCCTCCTGCCACATGACCATGGAGATAAAAGTTTATCTATTTTTTGCTTCAATAATCTCCCGAAATAATGAGTTGAATATCTGCCATCCATCGCCCCTTTCCCTCTTCACACGATTCCAATCTGGATGCTGATACCAGAAAAACGCACGCTCAGGATGGGGCATGATTCCGAACACATTCCCATATGAATTCACCAGTGCCGCTATGTCATTCACAGAGCCATTTGGATTCCACGGATAATCAGGCCTTGAACCATCCGGCGCGATATATCGAAACACAACCTGATTCTGCTCTTCTATTTTCTCAATTGTTTTCTTATCAGCTAAAAATCTCCCCTCGGCGTGGGCCACTGGAAGAGTAATTTTATCACCCACATGCTTGGAGAAAATGGTATCGGAGAATTTTTTCAGGTAAACCCAGCGGCATTCGAAGCGGTTGCTCTCATTTGTGGCCAATGCAGCCTCCGGCTCCTCGCTTATTCCATCTGTGCCGGGAAGCAAACCCAATTCAATAAGGACTTGAAATCCGTTGCACACACCCATAACCGGCTTACCCTCTTCAACGAATCTCTTCAAATCTTTCCATACCTTAGCCTTCAACCTAGCAGCGAATATGGCGCCTGCTCGCACATAGTCCCCCGAGGAGAATCCACCGGGAACGAAGATCATGTCGTAGTTTTCAAGCATTCCCTTTTTGAGAAGATTGATGTGCAAATACTCCGGTTCAAATCCGCTTTCCTTGAACGCAATGTACGATTCTTCCTCGCAGTTCGTACCTTCCATCTGCAAAATTGCCACTTTCATCTCAATCACCCTATGTACTCCTTAAGCGCGTTTTTCCACCTTTCTCTCATTATGTTGAGATGAACGTTGAAGAGCCAGCGCTCTCCGTCCCTTATCTTCAGGGTTTCCCCACCAACAACGCCGATTCTCTTAGATTTTACAATTTCTTCGAATTCCTCGCTGTTCTCTTCTCGAACTTCACACACCCATCTCGTCGGGCTCTCAGAGAATAGCTTGAAATCATCGCGCATAGCACCCAGAGAAGATAGGTCAATTTCCGCACCGATGCTTCCTCCCAGAGCCATTTCCGCCAGAGCCACTGCAAGCCCCCCATTAGATACGTCGTGGCACGATTCCACTAAAGATTCGTCCATCGCTTTGAGGATTTCTTCACTCCTGTTTTTCGTTTCCTCCAAATCAACTTTTGGAACCACTGTACTCTTGGCATCCATTATCCGATAGTATTCGCTGCCACCCATCTCTTCCTTGGTTTCGCCCACTAAGTAGATTGTATTTCCTTCCCTCTTGAAATCCGCGGTGACGGCTTTTCGAATGTCATTTACTATTCCTATTGCCATCAATACAACCGTGGGGGGTATGTTCTTTCCGAAGGCTTCGTTGTAAAAACTCACATTTCCGGAAACGTACGGAATTCCCAGAGCGCGGGCCGCATCTCCGAGGCCCTTACAGCTCTCAACGAATTCCCCCATTATCTCTTCTTCCTCCGGATTTCCGAAGTTCAATCCGTCGGAGAAGGCATGCGGTTTTGCGCCCACGGAAACCAAATTTCTTACGGCTTCGTCCACGGTGTAGAGAGAGCCGTAGTACGGGTTGATTTTCGCAATATGTGGATTGGCAACCGTCGTCACCGCTAAACCCTTCCATGAATGATGAAGGGGCTTGATAACCGCCGCATCGCCGTGAGTTTCATAGCCAATCAAGCCCTGCATGGGCTTCACAACGGTTCTTCCCTGAACCTCGTGGTCGTACTGCCTTATTATCCACTCCTTGCTTGCGATGTTGTACGAAGATAACAATCGAAGAAAAACTTCCCTGTATTTCGGCTCAGGCAGAATTTCCTGCATTTTTTTCATTCTTTTTGTCTTATATTTTCTCTCGTACTCCACCCCCGCCGTTACGAATTCCAACGGCATGTCCAATATTTTCCTTCCTTTCCAGAAAATTCTCAGATTTTCGTCATTTTTCGTCTCTCCAATCACGCTCATCTCAACGTCCCATTTTTTGCAAAGGTCTTGAAGCTTATCTATATTCTCCTCTTCCACAGCTAAGAGCATTCTCTCCTGCGATTCGCTTACCCATATCTCCCACGGAGCCATGTCCTTCTCTTTGAGGAGAACTTGGTCGAGATGAATCTCCGCACCGACCCCTCCGGCGTGGCACATCTCTCCTACTACGCTTCCCAAGCCTCCTCCGCCTAAATCTTTCATCCCGTAGATTATCCCCATTTCGTTGGCTTCGAGCACGAGGTGAATTAAGGGCTCTTTGAGAATTGGATTTCCAAGCTGCACCGCCTGTTTCTCCTCCTCGCTTTTCTCATCTAAAATCTTTGAAGCGAAATTTACGCCGTGGATTCCGTCCCTTCCTGTTCTTCCGCCAACCATCACTAACTTTACGCCTTCTTTATCCACCCTGCTCCTCACAATCTTGTCCTTGCGAACTATGCCCAAGCACCCGGCGTTCACCAAGATGTTGTTCACATAGTCCTCGTGGAAATAAGTGATTCCCGCAACCGTAGGAATTCCAACGCGATTCCCGTAATCCCTGATTCCCGCAACAACCCCGTTGAGAAGATACCTCGGATGCTTTATTCCGGGGTTAAGCTTTTCGCCATAATCCGGAGGTGCAAAAAATAAAGGATCCACTAGGGCAATGGGCTTTGCACCCATATTGAGAACATCCCTTATTATTCCACCCACGCCCGTTGCGGCTCCGCCGTAAGGTTCGACGGCACTCGGGTGATTGTGGCTCTCAATTTTAAACACGTACGCATAGTTTTCGTCAAATTCCACAACACCTGCGTCGTCCTGCATCACAATCATTGCTTCTTTGGATTCTATTCCAAATATGTATTTGCGAAGCACAGGCTTGGAGGATTTGTAGGAGCAGTGCTCGCTCCACCCCTGCGCTATCGCATGTATCTCCAGATCCGTCGGGTTTCTTCCAAGGGACCTGAAAAAAGCTTGCATCTTCTTCATTTCTTCCAAGCTAAGTGCCAGCCCCATTTCCTTGTTTATCTCCATCAGTTCCTCGTCGCTCGCGTTCACTAGATCTATTTCATAAACCTCGTCCATTATTTTTTTGAGGTTCATATTTCCTCAACCCTCAACTCGTAGTCATGTATAACGGGATTCACCAATAGCTTTTTGACGATTTTCTCTCCGATTTCCCTTCCCTTCGAAATATCCGCATCGACAAAAATCTCGTACTGCTTCGCAACATTAACTCTTTTCACATTTTCAAAGCCTAAAAGATTAAGAGAGTGAGTTATGCTCTTTCCCTCCGGGTCATCAATGCCCTCTTTGAATTTCACAACAACTACCAGTTTCAGCATGGTTGAATATAGATTACCTACTTAATTTTTCACCTTTCGAGAGGAAAGATTTAAATGTGTGTTCTCCCATTATACATCGATGACCTCTGTCGGGGAATTGGAAAAATACATAAATGCACTGATTGAAGAGAAAAAATATGATGAAGCTCTCTCGTATATTGATGATTCAATAGAAAAGACACTGGACAAAAAGACCCTCGCTCTTCTTCTTTATGAAAAGGGAAAGCTGACGCTGTACATGGAAAAATACGGCGAAGCGCATCAGTTAATTATCGATGCCCTATCCCTGTTGGACGACATGGAAGATGACGAATTCAAAGGAGAGGTCATGTTCCACATCTCCGGGTTGTACATGCTTTTGGGAGATTTAACCAGCGCTGAG
>JALWEL010000119.1 GCA_027014065.1 DHVE2 group archaeon | reverse complement strand
CTTTCGGCCTCAATCGAGAAAACGCAAAGCCCGTTCCGCCGCCGCTCTTGTGTATCATTGCCGCGTACTTCACAGCGTCGAAAATCCCTTCTATGCTGTCAGGAACAGGGAGCACGAAGCACGCGCTCAATTGTCCTAATTTCGTATTGGCGTTCATCATGGTCGGAGAGTTGGGTATGAATTCTCTCGAGGTCATAACCTCCATGAACTCTTTTTTCACCTCTTCCACTTTATCCCACTTTGCCCTCAGAATCTTAAGAACCTGAGAGAACGGAGATTTAATGTGGCCTTCCTTTGAAAGATATCTGTATGCCCTCTTGAGCATTTCGAATTCCCAATGACTCAAGAATTCCGGTTTCTCTCTTACGTCTATTTCTTTCATCTCATGCTTTCCATCTTTGTCGTATATTGCCTCATCGTACAGCACTTCAACAAGGGCCAGATATCTTGCAACGCGGTGGAACATCTGCTTAGGAGTCTCAATTATATTTCCTTTCTCGTCTTTCAAAAGATATCTGGCTTCTAAAACCTTTATCGCATTGACCGTGAGCTTCAGGTCATCTTCCACTCCCAGCACTTTTTTCGCTTTTCGGATATTGCTCCTCTCCGCGCGGTACAGTATGTATTGTTTTGCAACTCTCTTAAATCCCTCTTCCATCAATGTCTCTTCAACTATGTCCTGAATCTCCTCCACGCTTATTTCTTCTTTTCCCCTTATTTTTTCAACAACTCTTTGGGTTATGTATTCAGCGTCCCTCTCGTTCTCTTTCTTCTCGATTATAGAGTTCATCGCGCGCAACACTGCGTTCTTTATCTTGTTTTCGTTAAATTCAACTATCCTACCATCTCTCTTCACAACTTTCATTATCCTCACCATCCGTTCCAGCACACCTCGGTAAAAGTCGTTATGGGCTTGCGACATATATTACTTTTTTGAATCCATATAGATCAATCAATTGATTCAAAATTGGTAAAAAACATGATATAGTTCTGGTAATGCAAAAGCCAAACACTACATTATACAAGGGAAATTTAGATAAGAAGAACAAATGACATTTGCACCTTGGCTTTGAAAAGTTAAATTTAGGATAAGCCATGGGGTAACGTGAGATTCATATCGCCCACAATTGAGGGAATCGAAGACTTCGCCGCAGAGGAAATCTCTAGATTGGGTGGAAAAATAGAAAGAATAGAAAAAGGATTTGTGATTTACACGGGCCCAGATGAGCTCTTCGCGAGGATCAATTACTTTGGAAAAATGGTGGAGAGAGTTGGGATAATAATCGGTGAGGGTGAGATAAAAAAAGAGAGTAATTTAGAAAAGGTAATCCAGTGCGATACGTGCGAAGGGAAAAAAATTAATGTGAAAATCGAAATGAAAAAAGCGAAATTCCGAAAAAAAGAATTAGAAAACGAAGCGAGAAAATTAGGAAATGGAGAAGTAGAAATACGCCTATTTCTGTGGTTAGATGGGGAGAGAGTGATAGGAGCGATAGACACAACTGGTGAGGGGTTGCATAACCGAGGGTACAGAGTATTCAAGCATCCCGCTTCCCTTAACCCAATTTTAGCGGCGGCAATGCTCAAAATTTCAGGATGGAAAAATGAATTCGTAGATCCATTTTGCGGCTCGGGCACGATTCTAATAGAGGGTTACCATCAATTCAAGGGCATTGGAAACAGGTTCAGGAAATTTCCAAACTGGGAAAAATACAGGGAAATAAGAGATATGAGGAACAAAGAAGAGCCTGAAATTTTGGGGGTAGAGAAGGAAAAAAAATATGTCGAAGGAGCAATATTGAATGCGAAAAAAGCGGAGGCAGAGGTGAAAATAATTGAAGGAGATGCGCAATTGCTCAGCAAATACTATTCTGGAAATTACATTATCACCAATCCACCTTTCGGATTGAGAATGGGAAACAAGAAAAACGTTTTTACCCTCTACGAGAATTTCGCAAAAGAAATGGAAGAGAATTTTGAAGGTTCTTATCTTACCATGATCATCCCACACACAAAATTCGAAAATTATTTCAGAATCGAAGAGAAAAGGGAAATCAAATACGGAAAATTGAAGAGTTACATATACAAATTCAAAATATAAAAAATTAGGAGAGGTTGTGTTTTTTGAGGAATTCGCTGAGAACATCCTCAAGGTCGGGTTTGCCAATCTCGTCTAACTCGTAGCGCACGCGCACAATGGGCTTGTTTACCTTCACCACGCGGTTCAGGTCGATTGGCGTACCGCTGACAACAACGTCCGCATCCGCATTATTAATCGTCTCTTCTAATTCTTTCATCTGCTTCTCGCCGTAGCCCATTGCCGGAAGAATTACGTGGAGATGAGAGTATTTCTTGTACGTGTCCACTATGGAGCCAACGGCGTAAGGCCTCGGGTCGATTATTTCCTTGGCTCCGTATCTCTTAGCCGCCACATAGCCAGCTCCGTATCTCATTCCCCCATGGGTGAGTGTGGGTCCGTCTTCAACGACGAGCACTTTCTTGCCCTTTATCAACTCGGGATGATCCACGAATAGGGGCGAGGCGGCTTCGATCACTATTGCATTGGGATTCGCCTTCTCGATGCTGTCGAATATCTCCTGTATATCGTCGCGATTGGCGGTGTCCATCTTGTTTATTATGATTACATCAGCAGCTCTGAAATTGGTCTCGCCGGGATGGTATTTCATCTCGTGCCCGGGGCGGTGCGGATCAGCGACCACAATCCACAGATCAGGCTTGTAGAACGGGAAATCGTTGTTTCCGCCGTCCCAGATTATCACATCTGCTTCCTTCTCCGCCTCACGCAGAATTGCCTCATAATCCACGCCCGCATATACAACTCCTCCCATGTCTATGTATGGCTCGTATTCCTCTCTCTCTTCGATTGTGCACTCATTCTTATCTAAATCTTCGTATGATGCAAATCTCTGCACTCTCTGTTTTACCAGATCTCCGTAGGGCATTGGGTGCCTGATGGACACAACCTTCAATCCCTTCTCTCTAAGAAGGCGGAACACTTTGCGCGAAGTCTGACTCTTCCCGCTTCCAGTTCTTACAGCGGTCACTGCAATCACGGGCTTGCTGCTCTTGATCATAGTGCTCTCTGGGCCCAGAAGCCAGAAATCCGCGCCCGCGGCGTGAGCTCTGGATGCAAGGTCCATCACATGCTCGTGGGGCACGTCACTGTACGCGAATACCACGATATCCACGTTCTTTTCCGTGATTATTTTCTCCATATCCTCTTCCGCCAAGATGGGTATGCCATTGGGATATAGCTCCCCCGCAAGCTCCGCTGGATAAACTCTTCCCTCAATGTCCGGTATCTGCGTGGCCGTGAAAGCAACCACTTCGTAGTTGGGGTTGTTCCTAAAGAACACGTTAAAGTTGTGGAAATCCCTACC
>JALWEL010000118.1 GCA_027014065.1 DHVE2 group archaeon | reverse complement strand
GTCACATAGTCCCCGAAGAGCGAGAAAAAGTAGAAGGCATGCTCAAAAAAGTTATGGATAAAAAAGAGGAAGGAAGTATAATAACGAAGATTCTCAGGCCCGATGGCCCATCGCTCTGGGTCACGCTAATCGCAAGAACTCTCGGAAATCATCTGCTGGTTAATATAATAGATGTCTCGGATATGCTCCAGATGGAGAAAACGCTGGAAGAGAAGCTTTCAATGTGGAGAGTTTTAGAAGAATCCATCCAGGATGGCATAATCGTGATAGACGAAGAGGGAAATATACTTTCGTGGAACTCCGCCGCTGAAAGAATATTTGGATACAGAAGGGACGAGGTTGTGGGCAAAAAGATATGGGACACCATAATCCCAGATAGATTCGCAGAAGAATACAAAAATGGATTTGAAAAATTCTTAAAGAATGGGAAGGGGCTAATAATCGGAAAGCCCGTGAACATGCCGGGGAAAAGAAAGGACGGAATAGAAATATCATTAGAGATGAGTATAGGAACGGTGAAAATCAACGACAAATGGCGCGCTGTAGCGGTAATAAGGGACATCACTGAGAGGGTAGAAAAGGAATTAGAGTTAGAAAAAGAAAAGGATGAACTGGCATTTCTCTACAAATTTTTGAACAAAATATCGGGAACGCTGGACCCAGATAAGATGTTTCAAATGGCCTACGAGGAACTCTCAAAACTTCTGGAGGACATGGACGCTTTCATAGTAGCGCTGGTGAATGAGAAAAATAAAAAAATAGATGTAGAATTCGTAATCGGAAACGGGAAAAGGTTCAAGAAGCACAGCATAGAGCTGAATGATAGAGATACGCTCACCGGCTGGGTAGCTGTTCATGGCAAAGAATTGTACGTAAGAAATGTTCAAAAAGAGAAGCTGCCTTCGGGAATAAAAGTAATAGGGTATCCAATGCTCTCATGGGCCGGATTTCCGTTGAAATATCGCGACAGAGTTTTAGGAGTGTTGAGTGTTCAGAGCAAAATGGAGAACGCGTTCAGCGAGCGAGACCTGAGAATCCTGAGACTATTGGCGGATAATTTCGCCATGGTACTCGCCAATGCGGAGATGTACAAAGAGCTGAAGCTCAGGGAAGAGATGTATCGCTCCATTGTTACCGCATCCATCGTAGGAGTGGCCACCACAGATTTGGATATGCGCTTCACCTACGTGAACGAATACTTCGCGGAACTGCTGGGATACAGAAAAGATGAAATGATGGGAAGGTACCTGGGAGAATTCACCACCGAAAAGGGCCTTAAAGATATGTTGGAAGGAACGAAGAGAAGGAGGAAAGGAATCTCGGATTCTTACGAATCTGAATTTCTAACAAAATCTGGAAAAATCATCCCCGTATTAATTTACGCATCACCTATCAAAAATTACAAGGGAGAAATAATAGGAACCGTGGGGGTGATTATCGACATCTCCAATATCAAAGAAATGGAGGAGGAACTAAAAGTTGAGAGGAAAAAATACAAGATGTTATTCGAAAATGTTGCTACTGGAATTGCAATAATCCAGGATGAGCTCGTTGTGTATGTGAACGAAGAGATGGCAAGGATGTTAGGCTATTCTCGTAATGAGATAATAGGTGCAAACATAGTAAATTTCATACATCCCCACGCGTTAAAAACTGTAGTGGAATACTATAAAGCCAGACTCAGCGATTTACCGGTTCCGAGAAATTACATATCCAGATTACTCAGTAAAAATGGCTCAACGGTGTGGTGTGAGATAAAAGCTTCAAAGATAGAATGGGAAGGAAGGCCCGCGGTTATGGCGAGCATAACGGATATAACTCATCTAAAAGAGACGGAAGAAACCCTCATTGCCCTCGAGAAAATATCTGAGAAGATAAAGAGAGCAAAGAGCGAGGAAGAGATTTTCAAAATTGTCACCGATGGGATAAAATCAATTATGCACATATCAAACGTCAGCATATTGAAAGTGGAAGGGGATAAAATAGTAATGCGTTTCTTTGAGTGGAAAAAGAATAAAAAACCACCATTCATACAACTGGATTTGAACAGCGAGAAGAGTATAGTGGCATGGGTGGCAAGAAACGGAAAATCATATTACACGGGAAACACCGAAGAAGATCCGCTTTACCTGAAGGCCCATTTTGCCATGCTCAGCGAATACGCCACACCCATAATTGTGAACGGAAAGGTATACGGAGTTTTAGATGTGCAGAGCAGCGAAGAAGATGGAATTTCACAAGAGGAGAGAATGATGCTGGACATGCTGGCGGCGCAGGTTGGTGCCACCATTGAAAGCCTAAAATATCAGAAGGAATTGGAAGCTTCGAGAAATCTTCAGGAGCTGATGCTTCACATAGTGAGCCATGACCTGAAAAATCCGTTGGCTGTGATAAGCGGATACATTGAATTGCTGAAGGAAGAGTACAATCCAGAATTCTTGGAAGAGATGCAAAACGCACTGGAGAGAGCGAGCAAGATAATCGAAAGAGCTCGGTTATTCTCCAAGCTGGACATGAAAAAGATAAAGCAGGAGAAGAAAGAGATGCACCTAAGGGACATAATCGAAAGGGCGTACGAATTAATCAAAGAGAAATATCCCGAGGGAAGAGTAGAAGTGGAAGGAGACGCACGAATTTCCCTGTACCCAATAATCGAAGAGGTCTTCGTGAATTTGCTGGACAACGCGTTCAAATATGGAGCAAATGAAGTGAGGATTAAGATAGAAAAGGGAGAGAACGTGAGAATCGAAGTGGTGGATAACGGCTCCGGAATACCCGATAAGCAGAAAGAAATAATATTTGAGGCATTCGAAAAATTATCCAAGAAAGGCTCCGGATTGGGTCTGGCGATAGTAAAGAAGGTTGTGGAGCTGCACAACGGCGAGATTTGGGTTGAAGACAACGAGCCAAAGGGTTCCAAATTTATAATTGTTCTTCCATATCAAAAATGAGCCGCTTCTTAACGATAAATGAAAAGGAATAAATAACATCCTTCCTTCTCCAAAAGTATGGAGATTAAAGAGAGAGCAATTGACGAAGAGATGAAAAATTCGTATTTAGATTACGCAATGAGCGTTATCGTATCACGAGCAATTCCAGATGTGCGCGACGGCCTGAAGCCCGTGCATCGCCGCATTCTTTACGGAATGTATCAATTGGGATTATATCACAATAAACCCTACAAGAAGAGCGCGAGAATAGTGGGAGAAGTTATGGGTAAATACCATCCCCATGGGGATCAGGCGATTTACAACACCCTCGCAAGGATGGCTCAGGATTTTTCCCTCAGGTACATGCTGGTAGACGGCCAGGGTAATTTCGGCTCAATAGATGGCGATTCGCCTGCGGCGATGCGATACACGGAAGCTCGATTGTCTAAGATTGCGGAGGAGATGCTGAAGGATATAGATATGGAGACCG
>JALWEL010000117.1 GCA_027014065.1 DHVE2 group archaeon | reverse complement strand
TGTCGCTTCCTCAATATCAGGGGCTTTGGTTATGGCGCCTCCCACTATCACTATTTCTGCACCCCTATTAACGATATCCACCGCGGTCTCGCTGTTTATGCCGCCGGCCGCAGCTATGGGGATATTCACCACTTTCGCTATTCTTTTTAGAAGTTCCAGAGGATTCTCGCCGTGCATCTGCTGGTCCACGCCCACATGCACGCAGATGTAATCGGCGCCCATATCTTCAACTTCCTTCGCTCGCCGTTCCGGTTCTGGATGATTGATTAAATCAACCATAATTTTGGCGCCGTATTTTCTGGCCGATTCAACGGAATCTCTTATGGTCTCGTCGTCCGCCAGCGCGAGCACGGTGATTATATCTGCGCCACTTTTCGCAGCCATTTCCACCTCGATGCGACCAACGTCCATGGTCTTCAGGTCTGCAACCACCGGTTTTTTGAATCTTTTCTTCAATTCTCGCACGGATTCCATCCCTGCACTCTTTATCAGGGGTGTTCCCGCCTCTAACCAGTTCGCGCCTCCCTTCACCGCTTCGCTGGCCGCTTTAAGCGCGCGTTCTAAAATCATGAAGTCCAGAGCAACTTGCAGGATTGGCATAAGTCCGTATTGACGCCATGGTTTTTAAATGTTGGGGAAAGAACCTGTTAGAGTAAGTTTAATATAACATTCAGTATTTGTGAATTCTGTATGAGTTTAGAGGTGGATATGGAAGTGAGAACAGAATCTGAAAATAATTATTTCGGGCAGAAATTGCCAAAAACAATTTTTCCGGATAGCCCGTTATATAGAAAGAAATTAAATATCGCACACACCAAAACATGTGATTGTCCCCCTAATCATTTAAATTGCCTAACTGCGAAGGAATGGCTAAAGCATCAACTTGGCGTGTGGAGATTTGCTTATGAGTCCAGGGACATAAGAGACAAAAATCTACATCCTGCGACTTTTCCAATTTCTCTTGCAAAATACGTTATAGAGCTATTCACTCACAAAGGTGAGTTAGTTGTAGATCCTTTTGTGGGAAGTGGAACTACTCTTGTGGCTGCTCGAGATTTAGATAGAAATGCAGTAGGATTTGATCTTCAGAAGAAGTATATTGATCTTTGTGGTAAACGCTTAGCGAATGAAAGGCTTTTTGTGACCTCACAACAAGTGGCCATACAGGATGATGCTAGGAATATTCCACTTTATTTTGAGGATGAGAGTATCTCTCTGATATTTACATCTCCTCCGTACGCAAATTTGCTAAATCGTGAGAGAAAAAACAAATCCCGACGAAATCGAAAGAATGAACAATACGGAAGAGTAGAACAGTATTCTCAGGATCCGAGGGATTTAGGTACAATGGATTTGGATAAATACACTGAAGCGATGGGTGATATATTTGAGCAAATTTTACCTCTACTTAAGCCAAAAGCTCATTGCGTGATAAATGTCTCGGACATGTGGTGGGAAAACAAAAGAATAACAATACATGTGTCTTTAATAAATGAGCTCAGGAAAAGAGGCTATGAACTTAGGAACATAATAATATGGGACAAAACAAATATCGTCAATCAAGTGGGGATTTTTGGTTGGCCAAGCAATTATATAACTATGGGTGTGACTTTTGAATATTTATTGGACTTCTGGAGGCCCCCTAAATAGAGGTGTGAAGATGAAAATATATACAAAGGAAGAACTAATCAGAAAGTTGCTTGAAATCAGAGATATGGGCTGGATTCCAAACGCTAGGCCTGGGAATCAGGGAGGAGTAGGAAATACATTGGAGGATCTATTGGGAATCGAAGAAAATAATTTGCCTTTACCAAATGCCTCTGAATGGGAGCTAAAGGCACAGAGGGCAAACCAAAGCTCTTTGACTACTCTTTTTCATATGGAACCCTCGCCTAGGGCATTAAAATTTGTTCCGGCTATTCTTTTACCAAAATATGGATGGAAACATGAAGAAGCTGGGAAAAAGTATCCAGAGAACGAAATGAGTTTTAGACAGACCATAAATGCAGTATCGCGTACTGATAGAGGATTTGGTATTGTTATAGATTACGAGAAAAGAAAAATTCTCGTATCATTTGATTATAGAGCTGTGGATTTAAGCAAGCATAAAGAATGGTTAGAATCCGTGAAAGAAAGAGCAGGATTGGGGGAGTTGAATCCTCAACCTTATTGGGGATTTGATGATTTGCATCATAAAGCTGCTACCAAACTATTGAATTGCTTTTACATAAAGGCAGATGTGAAGAAAGAAGATGGCAGGGAATATTACCATTACAAAGAGATTTACATGCTTGAGACATTTGATTTTGATAAATTCTTAGAGGCCCTTGCAAAAGGTATAATTTTGATAGATTTTGATGCTCGAACAGGACATAATCATGGTACAAAGTTCAGAATGAGGCAGGATAGACTTCCCGATTTGTATAAGAAAGTTACTGTTATAGCCAAATAATGTGGGTGGTTAGGCTCAACAACTAATAAGTAAATCAAAACAATAAATAGAAACTATCTTCCTTTCTTCTCCTCCCTCATCGCTTTGAGCCATTCCTCATACTCATCTTCGTCTATCTCCAAAATGAACGAGCCTATGTATCCGCATTCATCGCATTGATATTTCTCCCCGGTCATCTCCCCCGCTACGTAATAAATCCGCGTGCTCCCGCACATGGGGCACACCTTAATTTTTTTGCCCATAACAACAAAGAGAAATGGGGGAATAAATAATTTTCCCAAAAAATGAGTTAGTAGACCATTGGTATGAAATCGCTGAGCGCGGCAGAGTTGTGCACTCCCACATCCTTATTTTCCGTGTAGGGCGTATGAACTCCCGTGAGTATGGTGGTTATCTTTATCTTGTTTCTGAACTTGGGGTCGATTCTCGCGCCTATCTTCACTTCCGCGTCGTCCCTTATTCCCGAGGTGATTCCCTCGCTTATCTTGTACACGGTTCTCAGGGTCATGCTGGGGCTTCCTGTAATGTGAATTAGCGCACCCGTGGCCCCGCGGTAGTCAATTTCCATTAGGGGATTGTTCAGAGCGTCCACAACCGCGTCCTCCGGAGAGTAGTATTCCCCTTCTCCATAGAGTATGGTGGCGGTGCCGCCCCTCCTCATTATAGTGTCCAAATCGGAGAAATCTATGTTCATGAAAGATGGCTTGCTAACCGTCTCCACCACGTTCTTTATCAAATCTCCTATGAGCACGTCCATTACCATGAACGCCTTCTTTATGGGCACCTTCGACGCTAACTCCAAAAGACGATTGTTGTCCAGAACTATGACCGTGTTTGACACTTTGCGGAACTTCTCAAGAGCGGCCTGAGCGTTCTCCCAGCGCCTCTTTCCTTCGGCTTTGAAGGGCATGGTTACTATTGAAACAACTAACGCTCTGGATTCCTTGGCCAGTTCGGCAACCACGGGG
>JALWEL010000116.1:8423-10817 GCA_027014065.1 DHVE2 group archaeon | reverse complement strand
TACTTACCCCAGAGCTTGCCTATGCTCTTTATCTTGAAATCCACAAAGTTCTGGGCGAATTGTTCCACCAACTGCTCGTATTTCCTGCCCACATATCTCTTTATCTCCTCTTCACTGAACTCCACCTGTCCGAGCTCGTATTTCGGATAATTCTTCCACACGGTTCTGAACCAGAAATCAATGAGATTCTGGGAGATATAGTATCTGTACTTACCTCTTCCGAAGGCATCTTTCCTTCGTGATATTAACTCGTAATCGTTGTAGAGTGCGTGTATGTACTTGCTTATATCCGTGCTCTTCAACCCCATATACGAGGCAATCTCACCCATTCGTGAATTTCCTTCGGCGATGGCCTGCAGGATGCTGAAATACACTTTGTACTCCCTGCCAATCTCTTCCTTTAACATCATCATTACCTCGCTGAGCATGGGATACGGCTCCTCGTAGAACATCATTCTTATGAAATCCATCACAGGCATTTTGAACTTCTCCAGCGTTTCGTAGTACTTTGGCAAACCACCGAATACAGCCCACATCACAACGGCATCCTCTATCTCATAGCCCAAATCCTGCATAATCTCGTATACCGTGGAGAATGAGAGCTCTCTTAGTTTTATGGTGTAATCAAATCTTCCATACAGAGGGCTGCGGTAATCCTCAACCATCTTCTTTGACATGCTTATGAGGGAGCCCGTGACCACAAGTTTTGCATCCCTGTGGGAATCTATCAGCCTCTGCAAATCTGACAAAAATGAGGGGTTTACCTTCATAGCATTCTGCAATTCGTCTATGAATATTACCTCATTTTCTTCCATCAGGAACTCCACAATGTCCCTCATGGTGCTCAAACTCTCAGGGATGTATCTCCTTTTCTTTATCTCGTTTATCCAGTCCCTGCAAATGAGTGCCTCATTTTTCTCGGAAGTGATGAAGAGAGTGATTGGCTTCAGTGTCTCCTCCACAAGCCTAGTCTTCCCTACTCTCCTGCGCCCTATGATTGCCACCCTCGTGTCTCTTCGGAGTATTTCCATCTCCTTCTCCCTGTCGTAGAACCTCATTTATACCACATAGGTATAATACTGTAGTGGTATAAAAATTTTGAGTTACGGAGCATAGATACGCTTGTTGACGCAATGGAACTCCTGTTATTTCACTCCTTTGTAAATCACATCCGCCCTTGTGATTATTCCCTGAATCTCATTGTTCTCAATCACCAACAAAGCTTGTTCCTGCTTCAAAAGCTCAACGACGGCACTTACATGCGTATCTTTTCTCACTGCAAGGGGCGGAGGGCCCATTAAATCTTCAACTAAAAAATCACCTATTGCGGCACCTTGTTTTTCGTATCCTTCCAAGATGTTTGTTTCAGTGATCATCCCTACAATCTTTTTTCCTTCTACAACGGGTATCTGACTTATCCCATATTCTTTCATCAATTCCCGCGCCCTTTTGACCCTGTCCTTCGGAGCAAGTGTTATCACATTGGGGTTCATCAAATCTCGCGCATTTTTTCCTTTGTGTTTTTCTCGTTCTCCCTCATCGAGGGCATTGAAAATTTTCACCGCTATGCTATACGAGGGTTCCATTTCACCCCTCTCAATCTTCGTTATGGTTGATTGTGACACTCCGCTTCTCTCAGCAAGTTCCTTTTGGGTCCAGCCCAGCTTTTTTCGCCTCTCCTTTATGGAGCTCAATGGCTGCATCATAGAAAAGATAAACGCATGAAAGTATTTATTCTTATCGGAATAATTTTGACAACAATTTTGATAAAGTAGGAAACAATAGCGAACATGGTGATGAAAATGGAGAAGGAAAAGAAATTTTGGGAATATGTAGGAAAGATGGGCTATCCCACCAGCCCGAAGGGGCTTAAATACGGATCAAGGAAGAAAAAGGAGTTGGATGAACTGAGATGGTTTTTCTACATGAAAAAAATAAACCACAGCGGAGCACGGATCGGCTGGGCTGCGGGTTCGACCATGTCCTATCTCGCGGGTGAGTATTGGGACGCGAATCTTGCGTTTATACGAGTAATGTACGGTGAAGAAGCAGTGGTTAAAAAAATATCAGAGATTATAAAGAAAAATGTCGATGCGGTTAAAATCTACGCAAAGCGCATAACGGATAACGATATCTTTGACTGGATAGAAGAGGGCGGCTACGTGGACATAGATGGCATAGTAAAGGCCCTGAAATGCATATACGGTGAAAACAACGTATTTAAGTGCATGTATGAAAATTACGAGGAGTTCTTCGGGGACGAGATGAAAAACAGAATTACAGGTCTTCTCGAAATTTTAGAAATCTCCGAGCAGAGAAAGAGTACTGTGAAAAAGAACTTCCAACAGGGTAAGCAGAAGGCAAAAAGACTAATAAATGAAGCAGAGAGAGCGT
>JALWEL010000116.1:0-8413 GCA_027014065.1 DHVE2 group archaeon | reverse complement strand
TGCTGAGAAAGCTGGGATAGACTACCAGCAACTTCGCCAGGAGCTTCTTTGAATATTTATCTACTAAATGGAAAGATGAGCAAACGGGAGAAATATTCTACGTGAAACTAAAAATAAATAAGCCATTCCCGCTTGGATGGGGATTGAACATATACCATTATAGTATAATACTGCGTAGGTATAAAACATTTGATTATATCCATGGGGCAACAACTTCCGTAAAATAATTATATCTCAGGACTCATACCAGAGAGCGATGGATGGTAGTAGAGGATATATGCATGAAACAAATTATTCAGAATGGAGCAAAGATGAATTAATTAAGGAAATAAAAAAGCTAAAAAAAATAAAGAGGTATGGAATATTATGGGAAAATAAGCCTGAGAAGGCAGTAGATTTGTGTAAAGAAAAGTTTCCCATTTTTTTAGAAGATAAAGATAAAGAGATTATAACAGACGAAAAGACCCCGATGAATATTTTAATTGAAGGAGATAACTATCATGCACTCTCCGTTTTGAATTTCACGCACAATAAAAAAATCGATATAATTTACATAGACCCGCCATACAACACCGGAAAAAAAGATTTCAAATATGACGACAACTATGTAGATTCAGAAGATGCATATAGACACAGCAAATGGCTTTCTTTTATGAACCGGAGGCTAAGATTGGCCAAAAATCTAATGAAGGACACGGGGGTTATTTTTGTGTCCATCGATGACAACGAAGTTTACCAATTAAAGCTATTGATGGATGAAATCTTTGATGAAAGAAATTTCATCGCAAACATAATATGGAAAAGCAAAAGCGGAGGGGCGGGAGACTCCGATTATTTAGCTGTTGACACGGAATACATACTTGTGTACGCTAAAAACAAAGAAAAATTGAAAGGGTTTAACAAAATGCCAAAAGAGGATGATGATTTCAAATACGAAGATGAAAAAGTGCATGAATATGGAAGATACAAAATCCGCAATCTGGATGAATCAGGGATACGGTACACAGAATCACTTGATTACCCTATTATAGTTCACAGGAATAAGGCAATTGTCGACGGCATCGAGGTGCCTTTATATGAAGGTGCTTACAGCGGCCATTTTCTAAATTGTGATCCCCCCAACGAGCCAATTACACTACTCCCAGGGGGCAAAAAAAATAATACAAAGAAATATACATGGCGATGGAAAAAAGAGAAGGTTGTTGAAGGACTGCGTAAAAAGTATTTGATTTTTGGAATTAAAAATGGCCGTTATGTGTTGTTACAGAAGCAGTACGAATTTTTTGACACCACCGAAGAAAAGAAAATTGACATGAGAACCACCCCATACAGAAATTGGATCGATTTTACAAACACATCTAAAGGAACAAAGGTACTCAACGAAATTTTCCAAAAAAAAGTTTTTGAGCATCCAAAACCCGTTGATTTGGTAGAGTTTCTGATAAAATTACATCCAAACAAGAATGCGGTGGTGTTGGATTTCTTTGCAGGCACCGGAACAACGGGCCATGCCGTGCTATCCCTAAATAAAAAAGATAATGGAAAACGTAGATTCATATTAATCACGAATAACGAAGGAAACATCGCTACAGACATATGTTACCCGAGATTGAAAAAGGTTATCGAAGGCTACCAATTCAATGGAAAGGAGGAGCAAATACTATTCGAGAAAAAATTAACCCCTTCGATACTCTTAGGAAGCATAAAAAAGAAAGAGAATGAATCAGAAGAAGAATACCGAAGGAGAAGATACGAAAATGTATGTAAAAAAATTTCAAAAATCCAGGAAGAATTGGAGGAAACGATAAAAACCAAACGGGATGAGTTTGATAAAATAGAGAGAAAATTAGAAGAAAACGTTTTGAAAGTAATAGGTATTAAGGAATTTGATGGCTTCCGCGAAGGTTTTGGAGGGAACCTGAAATATTTTAAAATCGATTTCGTACATGCACTTCCCACAGATGAAAACAAAAAAGAGTTGGTGGATAAATCAACAGATATGCTTCGTTTAAAAGAGGATTGCTTCGAAACTGTCAAAGAGGGAAATTATTTTAGTATCTTTAAAAACCAACAAGGAAAGTATCTGGGGATAGTGTACGACGAGGAGGGAATCGAGCCGATAAAAGATGAAATAAAAAAAATAGGAAAAAATTTTGTGGTTTATGTGTTCTCTTTGGACAATAGTGCATGGGAGGAGGAGTTTGAGGATATAATTGAACTGGTTGAAGTAAAACCCATCCCCGCATCGATTTTAAACGTCTACAGGAGGTTGTTTAAATGATAACACTAAAGAATTATCAAAAAGATGCAGTTGAAAGATTAAAAAAGGAGGTGAAAAGGGCATTAAAATCCCCCGGTAATAGAATCATTGTGTTTCAAGCTCCAACAGGCTCTGGTAAAACCATTATGATGGCAGAAACCCTAAAAAGATTGGTAAATGAAGAAAAATCTGAGGGGTCTCTGTCATTCATATGGATAACAGTGTGGAGACTTCACGAGCAAAGCAAGGAAAAATTGGAGAAATACTATGAAGATGACAACATCATAAAATGCTCCTATTTCGAAGATTTAGAAGATAGAAAAATTGGGGAAAACGAAATTCTGTTTTTGAACTGGCACAGCATAAACAAAAAGAACATCAACATTTATATCAGAGATAATGAGCAAAATAACAACCTGAATACCATCATACAGAACACTAAGGATGAGGGACGGAAAATAATTTTGATCATCGACGAGAGCCACCATACCGCGAAATCTGAAAGATCACGGGAACTCATTGAAACAATAGGACCCAAGGTAACCATCGAGGTGTCCGCCACACCGCAATTAAAAGAAAATATAAATTCTTGGATCAGTGTGGATTTAAACGATGTAAAAGCCGAAGAGATGATTAAATCGGAAATAGTTGTGAATCCCGGCTTTTTGAACATAGATAAAAACAGGATAGAAAGCTCCGATGAGTTGGTGATCGAAGAAGCCTTGAAAAAAAGGGAAGAACTAAAAAAATCATATGAGAAAGTGGGATCTAAAGTAAACCCGCTGGTATTAATTCAATTACCCGACAAAGGGAAAGCACTTAGCGACAAAAAAGAAGAAGTCATACGAATATTGAGGAATAAATTCAATATTACTGAAGATAACGGCAAATTGGCCATATGGCTTTCTGAGGAAAAGACAGATACTTTGATTAACATAGATAAGATAGACAACGAAGTAGAGGTTTTGATATTCAAACAGGCCATAGCCTTGGGATGGGATTGTCCCAGAGCCCAGATTTTGGTAATATTCAGAGAAACCAAAAGCTTTGTGTTCACTATCCAAACAATAGGAAGAATTATGCGAATGCCCGAGTTTAAATACTACTCCATTGAAGATCTTAATAAAGGATATATCTATACAAACCTTCCAGATATAGAGATAGCGGAAGATTACGCTAAAGACTATGTATCTCGCTACGAATCAAAGAGAGATAACACGCTGTATTCAAATATTTCTTTGAAATCCATATACGTTAAAAGGCAGAGAGCTAAAACAAGATTATCGGGGGAATTTGTTAAAATCTTCATGGAAATTGCAAAAAGCACTAACTTGAAGGATAAAATTACACTAAATCCTTCAGAGATAGTAAGTCCTATACTCTCCGATGGTGAAATAAAAGATGTGGACAAAATCGGGAAGATAAACAAAGGTGGGAGAATAAATATTGTGCTAACAGATTCTGAAATTCAGAAAGTGTTTGACAAATTCGTATATGAGAGCTGTACTCCATATGCTCCTGTGGATTCCAGCGGAAGAATAAAAACAGCCCTCTACGTGTTTCTGAATAAGGAATTTGGAATAAAAAAGTATTCAACGGAAGCTCAAAAAATAATTCTTGGCGAAGAAAATATCAAATATTTTTTAGATGCCATTAACCTGGCGAAGGAGAAATACAAAAAAGACGTTGTGGAACCAATGAATGAAAGAAGGGAAGTTATTGAGGTACCCAATTGGGAGGTACCACTGATAATCACATATAACAGCAAATACGATAGGTTAGAAAATAGAAAATCCGTAATGAAACCGTTTTATTTGATAAAAGATGCGAGCTCTGTAGAAAGGCAATTTATAGACGCGTTGGATAACTCAAAAAAAGTAAAATGGTGGTTCAAAAATAGAAAGAATGAAGTAAAATACTTTGCCGTGCCATATGAAGATGAAAATGGCATTTTAAGAGCATTCTATGTGGACTTTATTGTTCAGTTTGAAGATGGAACCATAGGGTTATTTGATACGAAAGAAGGAAGCACTGCAAAAGATGCAAAGGAGAAAGCCGAAGGATTACAAAGGTATATCAGAGAGCAAAGGGATAATGGAAAGAACATATGGGGTGGAATTGTGATTTACGATAGGGGCACATGGAGATACAACGATAATGAGAGCTACGATTACAATCAGAAGGATTTATCCTCATGGAAAGTACTGGAATTATAGGGGGTAAAAATGCATCTCTTTTCAAAGGAAGATATAGTATGCGTCGCCAATGATTGTGTAACCAAAAGCAAAGAACTATTGTTGAACATGGTTGCCAACAAAGCAGCATCTATAAACCTTACTTCCTCATACATATACGGCCAAAACAATAAAGATCGTATGTTTTACATCCAGGGCGAGATTAGGAGATTTTTTAGAGATAACCCGGAAGGGGACATTAAAAGGTGGATACTCTGGTTAAATAAAATCTGTGAAACAAAATACGGAATATCTTTGGAGGATGTCTGCACCCAGCTCGGAGGAATTTTGTACAATTGGCTGAGCGACCCACGCGGGCTTCCCGATGCTACCACAGTGAGAAACAATAAAAGAATGGGAGTGGATGATGAAGACAGATCAATAATAAGCAATTCTGTTGAGAAATACAATGTAAAGATTGAAGATTGCATAAAATGGATTTGCGATTTAATAATAAAAAGAAACTATGAGGGAGGTCTTGCGGAAAAATCCGCCATAGAACTCCTACAGAATTATCTTAACATCAGGTACAAAGCCATGTTTCGCGTGGCATATGGAAAGGATAACGATGACAGAAGTGGAATCGACGTGGTGATTCAGAGCCATAATTGTAATCTAAAATTGCAAATAAAGAGGATTTCTTATGTTAAATATAAATCAATCAAAGATTCATATGATTCATCCTATTCCAAGGAGGAAAATCGTATCGACGGATATTTAATATATGACAAAAACGACGGGAAGATTCACATATTGAACCTGAACAAGATATATGAATTGGTCAATAAAAAATGCTTCAAATAGAATCTTAATTGATCACTCAGAATCCCCCTGCTTACTCCCATATCTTCCTCAACATATCGCGCACGCCGCGGAACTTCTCCACGTCGCCCTTCCAATTGGGGAGGATATCGGCGTATTTCTTCTCTATCTCCTCAAGCGTGGTTTTCAACCTGTGCTCCACGAAGCTGTCTAACTCCCCACGCATCACCGCCGCGAGGATTAAGTATTTTCCCCGATGTAGGAATATTTTCTTGTCTCCGAACTCTATTTTTTTCAATTCTATTTCCCCTTCATCTTTGAAAGATTCCCTCACAAATTCTTGAATTGCCACTAACATCCCAGAGAGAACGTCCTCGTCCACCTCTGGCTTCAATCTACGAGTTTCGTGGCTTATCATTATACCCGACTTTGAGAGGAGAAAAACATCTTCCACCATGACAATACCCTTTTTAACCGTGGGGATCTTGGAAGAATAGAGTTTGTGGGAAACCACGGCTATGGTAGCCACGTAAGCGACGCAAATTATCAAAAACATAAGACCGGAGATGTAAAATATGAAAAAAGCCGCAAAGAGATAGAGGATTACGAGTGCGAGTTTTAACGCAAAATTTAGAGTTCCAACCTTCTTTCTCCGGCTAAATGTAGAGCCCTTATCCACATTTCTGTCGTAGTTTCTTCTCTCCATGACATTGGCAACTTTAGCGGAAACTAAAAGGAGAATGAAAAGAACAAAAGGGCTATCCCAGAAAGAGAAATCCACGGTTGTTACACGCTCATCGTTCGGCACGGATCCGGAGTAATAATAAAAAGAGCCTAATACGAGGCGAAGAACGAGGGCCCCCTCCGTTTTCTCGTACGCGGAAAATGTCAAACCAATCTCCGTGTGCTCCCTCTGGACAAACTCCTTTGGAATAGTGTAATTCTCCAAAGTGGTGTTCAAAGCGGCCACTATTGGCACCTTAGAGAGATTCAGGCTGTTAAGATTCCCATCGCTCACGGGATTTGCGGAAAATCTCAGTTTTATAACGAAAGATGAGGAGGAATTAAGCGAGCCCAGAAGACCTTTGATATCTCCTTCGTCCATGCTTTCCCCGCCGGAGTAACAGTCATGTAGGGGCCTAATGTCCCCTGCATTTTTCACCATAACCGTCCCTATTTTCTGACCCACAAGCAATTTTGCGATATTTTTCACGTAATCAACAGCTTCGTTCATCTCCAAATTTCCATCATGATTGAAATCGTAGTGAGATTTCAAACCATTCCTAACCATATTTGCCTGCTCCCCTGAGAAATTCCAGTAAATTCGGCCCCCGTAGTAATTTTCCCAAATTTCCACATATTCAACGTAAGTTGTGGTTTTAACGCTCCCAAAAGCACTCCCAGCGAGTAGAAGAAACACCAGCAGGGGAATTAAGAAGCGCATGCGCATGGTGAAACAATGTTTTCCTTCTATTTATAATTAACTCGCACATGTTCAAAAACTTTAAAATAAGAGTTGTTATTATGCACGAGAAGGTGATGCCAAATGGCAGAATTCAAGGTAGTGGTTAATGATCCAAAGACGGGAAAATCGTATCAGAAGGGAATATCCGGCACAAAAGCCAATTCCCTAATCGGAAAGAAGATTGGTCAGGAGATAGATGGAGTGTTCGTGGACCTTCCGGGTTACAAGCTCACCATAACGGGAGGAACAGACAAAGACGGATTCCCAATGAGGCCGAATCTGCAGGGTCCCGGTAGAAAGAAGCTCCTCCTCAAAGGAGGCATAGGATTCCACCCAAAAAGAGGGGGAATGAGAAAGAGAAAGATGATTCGAGGAAACACAATCTCTGCGGATATCGTTCAAATCAATATGAAGATCACCCAATACGGACCGAAGCCCATAGAAGAGGCAATAAAGGAAGGTGAAGCATGAGCGCTATGCCGAGGCAACCAGAGGTTAATATCGGCATGGTGGGACATGTTGACCATGGAAAAACGACATTAACCAAGGCCATCACAGGAAAGTGGACAGACACGCACAGCGAGGAGATGCGCAGGGGCATTACGATAAAATTGGGATACGCGGACGCCGCATTTTACCGGTGCAAAGACATGGAAGAGCCGGACTGCTACGTGTCAAACAAGAAAAAATGCCCAAATGGAAGCGAACTTCTTCGAGTTGTTTCCTTCGTGGATGCTCCTGGGCACGAAGCTTTGATGGCAACCATGCTCAGCGGTGCGGCAATAATGAACGGAGCTCTTTTAGTTATTGCAGCAAATCAGAAGTGCCCGCAGCCTCAGACGGTGGAGCATCTGATGGCTTTGGATATAATTGGCGTTAAAAATATCGTCATAGTGCAGAATAAAGTGGATATAGTGAGCGATGAAAGGGCGAAGGAGAATTACAGAGAAATAAAAGAATTTGTGAAGGGCACATGCGCCGAAGATGCGCCCATAATCCCGGTGAGTGCTCATCACGACGCGAATATCGATGTACTAATAGAGGCCATAGAGAAAACCATACCCACACCAGAAGCGGATATTTCGAAGCCCCCGAGGATGTACATCGCAAGGAGCTTCGACGTGAACAAGCCCGGAACGAAGCCCGAAGACTTAGTTGGCGGGGTAATCGGTGGCTCTCTAATTCAGGGAGAGATAAAAATAGGGGACGAAATCGAAATACTTCCCGGATTCTACATACCTGAAGGAAACAAGGTAAATTACGAGCCCATATACACGGAGGTTGTATCCTTAGTGGCAGGGGGCCGGCAGTGGAAGAAGATAAAGCCCGGTGGGCTGGTGGGAATAGGCACGAAATTGGATCCCGCTATAACGAAAAACGATGGCCTATTAGGAAGAATGGCCGGCAAGCCGGGAACTCTTCCGGATGTTGTTTACGATTTAACCTTAGATGTTCATCTTCTTGAGAGGGTCATAGGCTCAAGAGAAGAGAGGAAAGTGGAAAAAATAAAAACGAAAGAGGTGCTTATGCTCAACATAGGAACTCAAGCAACCGTGGGCATAGTGAAAAGCGCGAGGGACAATATTGCAGATGTGTTTTTGAAATATCCGGCGGTTGTGGAGAAGGGACAGAGGGTGGCAATAAACAGAAGGATAATGAACAAATGGCGCCTCATAGGGTACGGAATAATTC
>JALWEL010000115.1 GCA_027014065.1 DHVE2 group archaeon | reverse complement strand
GAATACTGCAAGACCTGAACGTGAAATACGAAATCACCGAGGAAGAGCACGGAAGCTTCATTCCGGGGCGCTGTGCAGCCATACTGGTTCATGGAGAGAAAATTGGATTCTTCGGAGAAATTCACCCGAAGGTAATCGAGAATTTCGAGCTTGGATACCCCATAGTGGGGGGTGAAATAAATTTGGAAAAAATCAGAGAGTTTGTTTCCTGAACTCCAATAGTTTTTCCCTCTCTTTTTTCACGTTTTTCTCCAGCACTTCTAAAACGTCTTTGAAGGCGCGGTACATGTTCCAGTCGTAGCTCTTCGCGAAGAATAGCTTTCGGTCCGTGGTCAATCTAGCCCTTACGCTGTACTTCAGTTCGTCGCTTGTTTCATGATGAACTTCCACGTGGAATGTGAGCAGCTGTGGCCTGAACTCCTTGAGCTTGTTTATCTTTTTCAAAAACGCCTCCACCATGTCGTATATGACCATGTAAGGCTCCGGATCATCTATGTCCAATCCAGTAATTTGAACGAACACTCCTTCCGATTTTCCCTTTCTGACCACCGCTTCCATCACGTCCCGCTGGGATATCACACCAATTGGTACGTCGTTCTCGTCCACCACCACGCATATGGATGATTTGAACTTGATCATCTTCTCAACCGCTTCTTTCAATTTCGCGTCTTCGCCCACGAACACCGGGGGACTCATGACCTCTTTAACGTAAACTACTTTCTTTTCCTTCTCCCCAGCTAATTCGCCCTGGCTCACACGCTCTTTCGCTCTCCACACCGATTTGGAGATATCGCGCATGTGAACTACGCCAACCAGATGCTTGTTCTTATCCACCACGGGAACGCTTAACTCGCTTATCCTGCGCATCAAATCAACCGCGCTCTCAACGCTGGAATCCTCGCTGACCACGCAGGGCTCACTGGTCATAACGTCTTCCACATCCATGTTCGCGACATCCTTTATCTCTGGAACTATCCTGAGGATATCGCTTCTGGAGATTATTCCCACGATTTTTCCCTTCTTCAAAACGGGCAGCGAGCGAAAGCCTGCGTCTATCATCTTCTTTACGGCGTCCACTATGCTTTCATCAGGATCCAGCGTGGGGGGCTTGACCATTATCGTATCCACATGTGAGAAGAGTGAGAGGCTCTTTCTCCTTATGAGCGTGCGATAATTCACAAATCCAACCAAATTACCCTTCTCGTCAACCACTGGTAATTCGTGAAATCCGTATTCCTGCATCTTGCTTATGGCCTTTGATATGGTATCCGACGGGCTAACCGTTATAACATCCTTCGTCATTATGTCCTTAACTTTCACTTCTTCGGGATTCATGTTTTTCACCCTCTCTTCCGTATGCGATTGAGAATAAATAATTTCTCATATTCAAAACCGCGCATCGAATTCCGCATAGTTCATATCGGTCATCATACCTTCAAATTCCTGTAAATCCTCGTACTCGTTTTTCAAAATTCTGTAATGACCCTCTTCTATCTTCGCCATGTAGAGCATCATCTTCTTGATATAGTCATCATCAACCATCTCCGATATGCTCCGATAGTAATCTTCGGCGGATTTCTCGGCCACCATAGCCTTCTCCAAAATTGTTCTTATATCGTTAGTGGTGGTCAATTCGTGAAATATCTTAATCTCAGGGAATTCGGGTAAAAACTCTGGATTCTCCGGTAAATTTAGCTCCTTCTCTGGAAACAACTTCTTAAACAGCTCCTCCAGAATTTCCCTGTGTTTGTCCTCTTCTTTAGCCAATCCTTCGAGGCGATTCTTTAAAAAAGGGTTTTTCACACGTTCCGCAGTCATTCGATACACTTTTTCCGCTTCTATTTCGCTCTTAATACCCAATGCCAGCAGTTCTTCAAGATTGTATTTTTTAAGATCCATATTTTCACCTCCTTACTCGTTTTCCATCTCTAACACTTCATCCGCTCCTTCAGCAAGAGCTTCCACAATTTCCCCATCAAGACGGCGGAGAAGCTCCATAAACTCCCCGAAATGCTCCTTCTCCTCCTGTGCAATATCAAGAAAAACTTTCTTCACGAGATCGTTATCTGACTGAGCCGCCAGCTGCTCGTAGAGATTTATGGCATCTAACTCGGCGATAATCCCCAAGCGAACAAGCTCCACATCAGGCTCTTCATTGGACAATTTCTTCAACTTCTCCATATCAAACGGAATCTTCGAGAGCATATACTTTCACCCAGACCCATATGGGAATAGAGACATATAACTCTTTCCAATGTGTGAATTTTTGAAGCCAACCACAATAAAATTTAAGTAGTATTGATTTGTATTTATATTTAGTGATGGAATGTTCAAACCAAGGAGGAGGCAGAGAAAATAGCAAAAGAAATAATGAGCATGATAACCAAGGAACCATCTTTTTCAGAGGATTCTAAAATAATGCGGTTGCATAGAAGGTTTGTAATGGTGAGCACTGAATACTTCACCAAGGGACTCATGAAAGATATAGTGGATTTCGCCGGAGAGGAGGCTGCAGCCATAATTCTCTATCGGGGGAGGATTCAACAGCGGAAAAACCATATTCAGAAGGTACTTCGAAATTGTGAAAGATAAAGATTTAGCCCTCCAGATGTGCGCCGCTTCCGCGTGGTACTTTGGATGGGGCATCGCATCAATATACACCGATAGAAATGATGATAAAATTGTTGGACATGCAAGAGTATACGACTCTTTCTAAGCGGAAGAATACATGGAGAACTCAAAAAAGGGAAAAAGTGTAATTTCTTTAGGGGCGTAGTTGCAGGTATAATGAGCGAGCACACGGGAAAGATATATAAGGCAGTGGAAACCAAGTGCAAGGCTGACGGAGACGAATTCTGCGAGTTCTTAATCGAAGAAAAGGAAGAAAAATCAGAAAAATAAAAAAATCAGAGAGATTTGTGGCAGAGCCACCAATCGTAGCACTCGATCTCGCCCTTCTTCTTTCTCTCTTCCCTGTCCTTTATGGCGTCCACACTGCCTGCAGGAGGCACGATGACGCGATCCTTGATCAATTCGTTGTTGGGCCACTTGTGCGGAAGAGCCACGCCATTCTTATCGCTCACCTGCAAAGCCTTCACAGCGCGCAGAATCTCATCCCAATCTCTGCCAAGCTCCGCAGGATAATATACTATCGCCCTTATGGTTCCCTTGGGATCCACGATGAAAACCGCTCTGGCAGTCTGCGTGGAACCCGTGGGTATCATACCGAGCATCTCGGCCAGATCACCGCGGTCATCCGCAATCACGGGGAACTGAATTTCCTCTCCCAAGTTCTCCTTGATCCACTCTATCCACTTCAAATGGGAGAACACCTGGTCAACGCTCAGCCCTATGACCTCCACGCCTAACTCTTTGAACTTATCGAGCCTTTTCTGCATCGCATAGAACTCCGTTGTGCACACCGGCGTGAAGTCTGCTGGGTGCGAGAACAGCACAAACCACTTACCTGCGAAGTGGTCCGGCAACTTCATTCTTCCATGCGTTGTGTTCACTTCCACTTCCGGGAATTTTTCTCCTATCACTACCATTTTTTCTCACCTCCTTATTCGTTTGGCGCGTAATAGCACCTTTTTGGGGAAGTTATCTTCCCATCTTTGAGCGGTTTTCCCGCCTTCTTCATGGCATTAAGGATATCTTCTTCTCCAATCAAGAGGCTTCACTCTCCGTACATGCCCAGCACCATGAGAGATATTCCATCCAGAAGCAAATCTATGCCAACGAATAGTCCTATGATCCACTCTGAGTTACTTGGCCACCCCAAGAATATGAGCACTCCCAAAATCAGAGATAGCACGCCTGATATCACTGGAGCCCACCAGCCGTTGTGGGGCATCACCGCGTAGGCTAGCACGAAGGAGGCTATGCCGACTATGGTGAAGAATATGCCCATTATCAGAGTCATCACTGAAAGAGTCGGTTGCGGGTAAGCGAACATCAGTATTCCGATGGCCAATAGAATCACGCCCAGCAATATCCCTGCCCAAGCTCCTTTGCCACCCTTGAAGCCGATGATGAAGAACACCACGCCTCCGACCAGCAGCAGGAAGGCTATGATCCACACTATCATAGTGCTGGCGAAATATGGGAAGATAATGCCGAGTATACCTAAAATTAAAAGAATGATACCCGAAATCTGATATGATTTCGGGTCGATTGTTCCCTCGCCGTTCATTCACTCCACCGCCACTTCGTTCTGCCAGAGTCCATGGATGTTGCAGTAACTGAGAGCCATTAGTTTGCCCTTCTTCCCCGTCTTAAAGAAGAACTTCGCCCTTGGTTCAGTAAGGGGATCGCTGTGGTTGTCAAAATCCACTCGTCCAACCAATATCGGGAACTGTCCATCATCGGGCTTAAAGTACAACTCTATCCACGCAATGTGGTGCTCCGGCGTGTTCGGATGCGGCACTTCTTTACCCACAGCAACTTCCACCTCGATCATCTCTCCGTCCTTCTTGTACTCTATCACGGGTACATGCTTTTCTCCTTTCCAATCTCCACTTTTTATGGTTTCATTCAACATTTTTAATCACCTCCTTTATTTTTCCTCGTTTACGAGAGGAACGTAAGTTCTCGCCGCGAGCTCGCGGTCCAGCATCAGAAGACCATGTCCGTGGTCTCCAATCATCTTCAACATCTGAATGATTTCTTCATCATTCGCTTCCTCTTCCACCTGCTCGTCCACGTACCACTGCAATAAATTGAAAGTTGCCCTATCTTTCTTCTTCTCCGCTAGGTCAACTAAATTGTTTATGCACTCAGTTATGTGTTTCTCGTGCTTCAGCGTCTCCTCGAAGGCGTGGAGCGGGGAGTCCCACTCGTGCGGCGGCTCCTTTATTTCGTAGAGCTTCACACGGCCCCCGCGCTCAATCAAATACCGATAGAATTTCATTGCGTGGTCCTTCTCCTCCTGGAACTGAACGTACATCCAGTTGGCGAATCCCTTCAATCCGATGTTTTCGAAGTACGCCGACATGGACAGATACAGATAGGACGAATACAATTCTTCGTTTATCTGCTTGTTTATCGCTTCTTCTATTTCCTTATCTATCATTTTTTTCACCTCCTTAGAACTTCACGAATTTATCCTGCGGAGCTCCGCAAACCGGGCACTTCTCCGGCGGGTCCTCGCCCATGTATGTGTAGCCGCAGACCGGGCAGATGTAAATATCCTTCTCCTCTATATCTTCCCCTTGAGATGCTTTCTCCTTTGCACCCCCGTACATCTCCGCGTGTATCTTTTCAGCTTCGATTGCGTAGTGGAACGACATCTCCGCGCCCTTTTCATTGAAGTACTTGGCGAGTTCTAAGTACGCTGGATACATGTCCTCCACCTCAAACGTTTCTCCGCCTATTGCAGTATTGAGATTCTCCTCGGTGCTCTTTATGTACCCCAAATTCCTCGCATGATTTTTAGCATGAACGAACTCCGCGTAGGCAATCGCCCTGAACAATCGGGCAATGTTCTTCTTTCCTTCCTTCTCCGCAACTTCTGCAAATATCGTGTATTTCATATGCGCCATGCTCTCGCCCGCAAACGCCTCTTCCAAACTTTTCTCAACCATTTTTCTCATTTTATCACCTCTTTTACGGGCCAACGTGCATCATTGGCCAGACTTCGTCATAATTTTCAAAATTCTTCAAATTTTCAAGCTCTTTGGCCAGCAGATCATAGTGGCCCTGCTCCATATTCGCTAGGATTTGCAGCATCTTCCTGTTCTCCTCGTCCTGAAGCAAATCCTTCATGCTTTCGTAGAAGTCCTTCGCTGCCAGTTCCGCCTTCATGGCATCTTCAACTATTTCGCTGAGTAAGCGATCCTCACTGGCATCCACCTCCGGCAGAGGCACTGGCGTGTGCTCCGGAATCATTAATTCCTCACCAGGGAACTTATTTCTGTAAAGTGCTTCCAAATACGCTCTATGCTTCTCCTCCTCGTTCGCTAAGAAAAGCAGACGATCTTTGAAGAGCATGTTTTTCACCCTCCCCGCCAAATCTTCATACAGTTTTTTGCTGTCTATTTCGCTCTTTATTGCTGCAAGCAGCAACGTTTTCAAATTGTATTTTTCAATATCCATTCTCAATCACCTCCTCTAATTTCTTCAATACTTTTTCCACATGCCCGTTCACCCGAACCTTTGGCCAAACGTGCACGATTTTTCCCTCGGGATCGATAAGAAAAGTGCTCCTTATGGTCCCGAAGTATTCCTTTCCGTAATTTTTCTTCTTGCCCCATGCGCCGTATTTTTCCAGTATTTCATGGTTTTCATCGCTGAGAAGCAGGATTTTCAGCCCGTGCTTCTCGATGAACTTTGCATGGCTCTTAGGGGAATCTTTACTTACCCCGATTATAACCGCGTTTAATTTTTCGAATTTATCCTTCATCTCTGTGAACTCCTTCGCCTCTCTCGTGCAGCCAGAGGTGTTATCCTTGGGATAGAAATAAAGAACGACCCATTTCCCCCGGAAATCGTGGAGGCAGTGCTCCTTGCCCTCGTGATCCGGAAGGCAGAAATCCACCGCCTCATCCCCGGGCTTCATTTCATCACCCCTATCTCGCGGTGCTTCTCCGCGATTTTCTTTGCAAATTCTCTTATTTTCTCGTAATCCTCCTTATTGGGTGTTCCCTTTATTAACAGAGGCTCGAGAAGCTCCACTTTCAGCGCGCCAAGGTTGCTCTTCAGTATCTCCACAGTTCTTCCGCCCCAGCCGTAGGAACCCATAATTCCTATGAATTTTGCCTTCGGCTTCAGCGCATTGGCAATGTACGCCGCATAAACCGCATTTGGATGCGGCCCCGCCAGCATGGTCGGAGTCGCTAAAATCAAAGTGGTAACATCAACCAAGTCTATTGCTATTTCGCCCATGTCCGAATGTATCAGATCTCGAACCTTCACTTCTACGCCCTCTTCGCCCAAGTAATCCACTAAAGCGTCAACCATCTTCTTTGTGCTTCCGTGCATGGAGACGTAGAGAAGCAGAACTTCGTTCTTCGTCTCCTCGGATATCCATTCCTTGTATGCATCAATTATGTACTTTGGATCCCTGTATGCTGGCCCGTGGCTCGGTGCGATTATCCTCGGCCCCAATTCCTCTATTTTCTTTATGTTCCTCGTTATTATCTGCCTGAATGGCATCATGATCTCCGCGTAATATCTCTTAGCTTCATGGTATATTCTATCGTACTGCTCCGCAAAGGCGTGCGTGGTCGCCGCGTGAGAACCGAAGAAATCGCAGGTGAATGCAACCTTATCTTCCACCAAAAATGTGGTCATGGTCTCGGGCCAGTGAACCCACGGGGTCATGATGAACTTCAGCGTTTTTCCTCCGAGATCAAGAGTATCTCCTTCTTTGATTACGATGAAATCCTCTTCCTTAAGAGGAAGAAGATCCATCTCGAGACCTTTGCACTTCGCATTGGTGACCACTTTGGCCCCGGGATACTTCTCCAAGAGAATAGGTATCGCTCCGGAATGATCCTGCTCCGCATGATTCGAAACAATGTAATCAATTTTTTTCACATTCAACTCTTCTAAATTTGCCAAGAGTTGTTCCACCTTCTCCGGCTCCACAGCATCGATCAATGCGGTTTTTACATCGCCTATAACCAGATACGCGTTGTAACTCGTTCCCTGTGGCGTGGAGACTATTTCGTCGAAGAGAGTTCGTTCCCAGTCTATGGCTCCTACGTTGTAAACTCCATCAGCTATTTTCCTTATCATTTTCAGTCCTCCACCGGCTCAAAGAGGTCCTTCGAAGCTCCGCAAACGGGGCAAACCCATTCTTCCGGAAGATCCTCAAAAGGTGTGCCTGCGGGCACCTCGCTGTCAGGGTCTCCAACCGCCGGGTCGTATATATATCCACATATTGTGCATCTATACTTCATTCTTTCACCTCCTTTATTTTTGGGTAATATCTTTCACATTCTTCGTACCTTACCATACATTCCAATTCCGCTTCCAATATCTGATAATGGGTGAGCTCCATCCTCACGAGGTAGTAGAACAATTTTCTCAGTTCTCCCTCTTCTTCGGGAATTTCATCATAAATTTTTACGTAAAGCAATCGAGATTCTAATTCATGATCCATGGCGTACTGTATTATCTCCATGGGCTTTTTTCCCCTGAATCCCTTCCAATCGCCCTCAACATTGATGGTTTTCCCCATCACATTAAGAATATCTTCGAGGATTTCTATGTGCATCTTCTCCTCTTTAATTATGAAATCCAACCTGTTTTGAAATATAGAATTGTGGAATATTTTCTTCATTTCTTCGAACATGGCTATGCTTTCTCTTTCGGATTTCACCGCATCCACTATGCTCTCTTCCACGCTCATTTGGATCCCTCTTGGTATGTGGCTGCATTCTTGGGAGTTTTTCCTTTCACCACGTTGTGATAGTAATCGTAAGTCATGGGTTCCCCTTCTCCGAGGACATCTCCGTCTATGACTTCTCCAATGAACAATGTGTGAGAGCCAACGTCCACCTTTTTAACCACCTTAGCAACCAGATAAGCGAGAGAGTAATCTGTAACCACTGGTACTCCTTGAATTACCTTGTAGTTCACATTCTCAAATTTATTGACGTCTCTGCCTGAGCGAAATCCGAATAGCCCTATGAATTTAAAAGGTGCCTCCGTGGAGAGCACTGAAACTGAGAAATTTCCACTGGATTCTATGTATTCGTGCGTCAGATTCTCTTTGTTTATGCTCGTCGCTATTTGCACCGGTTTAGGAGTGAGCTGAAATACTGTATTCGCAATCTGTCCATTGTATTTTCCATCTTTCTCGGAAGAAACCACGTACATTCCGTAAGATATTTTATGCAATCCAACCCTTATGTTTGCCATCAACCATGGTAATGGGTTCGAACTATATAAATTTTTGGTACGATATACAAAAGTGTCCATCACGAAAAACTTTATTAAGTATATCGCCATATGGTAAAATAATGGACGATAAAGATATGAAGATAATAGAGATACTTCAGAACAATTCCAGAACTCCTTACACAGAGATAGCTAAGGAGCTGGGTTTAACTGAAGCCACCATAAGGAAAAGGATAAGTGAGTTAGAAAAAAAGGGAGTTATAAAAAAATACACCATAGAAATTGATCCAGAAAAATTAGGTTTCAAACACGTAACAATTTTGGGCATGGATGTAGAGCCCCAATATCTTTTGGAAGCTGCGAGAAAATTGGCCGAATTTGAGGAGGTGAAATGGGTTGCAACTTCCACGGGAGACCATATGATTATGTGCGAGATTTGGAGCAGGGACGGTGAGGAGCTGTTTGCCTTACTTTCCAAAAAAATTGGGAAGATAAAGGGAGTGAAAGACCTGTGTCCCGCGATCATTATGGAAAAGATAAAGTAATCAGGCATCCACGTTGACGTTTATGGTTATTGTTGTGAAATCGAAATAATCGAAATGAACCACCAATCTGTGTTCCCCCGTGCTCACGTACTTTGCGATGTTGATTTTTACCATACCGTTGCTTTCGGTGGATATACATTGAAGTGGGATCTTCTCGTTGCCGCTTAAATCTTCCATTTCCCAGCGAATTCTGTTGTAATAATACGGTGAATCTCCGCTGTTCTGTATTGTCAACTCCACGTACTCGATGTAAGCTGTATCCCCCTTCACATCCTTTTGAACATCCACGTTCACAACGTTAAAATCTGGGCCTTGGAATTTTATGGTTTTGTTCATCACCACATTATCACCATGGAGGAGAACAACGTAATATTTACCAATCAGATTGGGAAGAGCAATCTTGTCAATCTCCACCACATTGCCCGGATGGCTGCTCTGAGAAATCCACACCCCTATTTGTCTGTATGAAGAATTCAAAAGCTTCACCGATGCCGGATACTCAAGCGGCTTTGAAAATTTAATAGTAAGCACAGGTGAGCTATCTCCAGCTTTTACTGAGTAATCCACTATGGAGTTCTCTTCTCCACCCAAACTTCCCGTATTCATGGCGAAAAACGCACCGGCGATTATTATAACCACAGCCGCAACGGCAACTATTGCGATCATTTTAGTGTTCATCCCAAATCCCCGAGTAGGTAAAAGAAAATGAAAAAATAATGTTTTCGCTCTTCAGCTCAAAAGCCAGGAAATAATATTGTGCATTAGCGCAGCTCCCGTGTTAGAATCGTATTTCTCAACCGCTTCGAAGGAGAATGCGGTGAACACAACCTTGTAATTTCCATGGGCATATCTCACCCCCGTGGCGTATCCGTACTTATCGTAGAATATCGCATGCGCGCCCGATTCAATGCCTATTTCATCGGCGTAGTTGTCAAAAGGATAGCTCAGATACATCGTTCCGAAATCGCCACCGATGGGGTCTCCGCTCATTCCATGAACGTATGTATAACTTATGTCGTTGTTAACCGCTTTCACACCCAAATAATCGTTCACAAACTCGTTGTTCACCGCGCCATCGTATCCGTTGTTTATCTCCCACAGCAAATCCTGAGAACTTAGGTACAGCCTTCCTCCATTGTTTAAGTATTTTATCAAATTGCTCTGATCCTCGCTCGTTAATGTGTTCTTGTACGCATATCCGGTGCTCCAAATGACCACTGTGTAATCTTTTAAATCATCGAAAGTAGGTGAGTATCCAATCTTGTAAACATCCCATTCATACAATTCGTAGTTCTTCCAAAGCCCCGAGTCGTTCAGCGCCTCTTCCACATACTCGCTGTATATGCTACCCTCATCGTCATCCACGAAGAGAATCTTGTTTGAGTGCACCCCGGACGCCTGAGGAGTCGCGCTCACCTCATTGCTCTTTCCGCTTTCTCC
>JALWEL010000114.1 GCA_027014065.1 DHVE2 group archaeon | reverse complement strand
ATCCGGAATTGTTGAAGATTTTATTAGATATGATATCCACGAATGACTCCGCAATGTAAACCCCGTGCTGCCCGGAAAAACTGATATTGCTATTCTCCACCACATCATTCTCTGAGTTCTGAATCTCCACACCCATGGCGCCGTTACGGGTTATTTCATTCCCTATCATAGTGTTATTATTCGAATCCCCGTATAGAGCTATCCCGTCCCCGCGATTATCCCTGAACACATTGTTCTCTATGTGGCTCTTATCCATGTTGGTGGCGTATATTGCGTTGTATGTCCCATTTATCTCAGAATTTCTCACCTCTAACCCCACGCTGTCCTTTATCTCCAATCCCGAGCCAGTGTTAGCGTTGTATATTCTCGCAGAATTCACCCTCACATCCTGAGATTGTTCCACGTATATGCCCCCGTAGTAATTGTATGTGAGCGTTACTCCAGTTATATTCACATCGCTGGAATTGTACACGTATATTCCGTATCCCGCGCTGTTGTTCACCGCATCGTTGTATATTATCCCGTGGGTAACGTTGTAGAGAACTATTCCCGAATTATAGTAATACGCATTGGAATTCCCGCTAGCGTTTTCTATCTTCACACTGCCAATCAGAAAATACTTCGTTGTGTTTCCAACGTATATTCCGCATCCGTATCCATCAGCGTTGATTGTTAAATCCTTTATTACGTACGGATTTGCCTGAGAACCATCTCCATCCGTGGCGATGTTCTTCAAATCTGTGTCGTTGTTTATTCGAATCACGCTCGCACGAATGCTCACCGCGTGTCCGGAAATAGAGATTGAAGCAAACAGAGCGGTTATCATCAGCAACCCAATCATCACGATTCCAACCTTCATTTTAATCGCCATTCTCCTAACGTTTTCTTTTTATATTAATTTTGCCACTTATTGCGCGAAGCAAAAATATTTATTTCCATGCCTCATATGGAGAGCCATGGAAGATGTCTGGGTTGAGAAATACAGGCCTAAGTCCCTCGACGAGATTGTGGGGCAGGAGGAAATAGTCGAGAGGTTGAAATCATACGTTGCCACTAAGAGTATGCCTCATTTGCTTTTCGCTGGACCGGCGGGAACAGGAAAAACAACAAGCGCCATCGCCCTCGCCCGTGAGCTTTTCGGCGAGAACTGGAGAATGAGCTTTCACGAACTAAACGCCAGCGATGAAAGAGGAATAAACATAGTAAGAACTAAGATAAAGGAATACGCAAGGACCGCCGCACCCAACGACGTGGGATTCAAAATAATATTTTTGGATGAAGCGGATGCTCTAACGCCCGATGCCCAAGCCGCTCTGAGAAGAACCATGGAAAGATATTCTAAAACCTGTCGTTTCATACTCTCGTGCAATTATTCATCGAAGATCATCGAACCGATTCAGTCCAGATGCGCGGTGTTTCGATTTAAGCCCTTAGATGAAGAAGCAATCAAAAAAAGGCTTAAGTACATAGCGGAGAAAGAGGGAAAGAAAATAGACGAAAAAGCTCTGGATGCGATAGTTTACGTATCCTTCGGAGACATGAGAAAGGCAATAAACATACTGCAGATGTCCGCAGCCATATCGGAAGAAATAGACGAAAATGCAGTTTACAAAGCAACGGGTCTAGCGAAGAGGGAGGATGTGGAAGAACTGGTTAAGACTGCGCTCAGCGGGGATTTCCTATCGGCAAGGAACATGCTTCAAAAACTGCTTGTGGAATTCGGATTGTCGGGAGAAGACATAATCAAGCAGATTCACCGCGTTATTTATGAGCTGAACATACCTGATCGGTTGAAAGTGGAACTGATAGATAAAACTGGCGAGATAGAGTTCAGAATGGTGGAGGGTGCCAACGAGAGAATACAGTTGGATGCTCTGTTGGCCCATTTCACCCTCGCCGGAAAGGAGAATTTATAAAAATTTCATAACCATCTTTTTCCCGTAATTCACGAGTTCGCGGGCCTTTTCTTCGCTGCGGGAATCTGAGAATACCCTTATGACATCTTCCGTTCCAGAAGCTCTGATTAGAAGCCATGAATCCTCGTATATCAATTTGATTCCGTCGATTCTCACGATTTCCTCAACTCCCTCAGGCATGTGCTTCTCGAAATAATCCCCTATGAGCTCTACGATTTTCCTCTTCTTCTCCCTCGGAACCTCAACCTTCTCCTTAACCTGATAGAATCTGGGAAATTCGGAAGCCAGCTCCAATATGCTCTTTCCCTCCCTGTCCATTATACCCAGCATGGTGAGAATGCTGAGGAGAGAGTCTCCCCAGAGATTCGGAGGAAACACATATTTTCCGGTTTCCTCGTATCCGAAATCCGCATGGTGCCTGAGAATAGCCTCGGCTATCTCCGGCGGGCCTATTGGACAATGGAACACCTCAATCCCGTATTCCTTCGAGATATAATTAACCAGCGACGAAGAATTTATGGGTGTGACCATGCGCTTTGCAAATCTCTTGGCGAAAATCGCGCCCGTTACATCTTCGGATATGAATTCGCCTTTCGCAAAAACCACGCGGTCGGCGTCCACGTCCACCCCGGCGCCCAAATCATAATTATTGGAGAGTTTAATCATCTCCCCCACAGTTGTACGTCGTGGCTCCGATGGCCTAGTAGGTATATGCTTCCTTTCGCAGTTTATGCAGTGCACCTTCACTCCGAATTTTTCCAGTATGCTTTCCCATATTCCGCAGGCGGAGCCGTTGGCCAAATCTAACACGATGGAGAAGCCATCGACATTTTTCACCCTCACATCTAAGAATTTCACATAGTGCTCAATGGCATCATCTCGAATTGAATCTTCAACCTCATTCCAATTCGCCACTTTGAACTTCTTCTCCCGATATACATCCTCGATTTCTCTCGATTTGTCCCAGTAGAGATCACGGCCCAGAGAATCCACGGCAACGATTCCAACGATATCCGGTGGAGTATGGGATCCGGTGACTATTATTCCCCCGTCCATGAAATCCGCCACGTATCTGGCGAATACAGGAAGGGGAACAATTCCCAAATCATGAACTTCATTGCCTGTGGAGAGCAATCCGGAGATTATAGAATGGGATATCATCTCAGCCCCGTGCCTGTTATCCCGAGCCACTGCGAGCTTGCCTCGAAAAACCGAGCCGTATGATTTTCCAACGCCAACTGCTAGCTCGGGCGTGATGTCCCTGTTGGTTATGCCCCTTATACCTGCGGTTCCGAAGAGTTGCATAGGGAGAAGTGATTTTCTCTATATATTTATTTTTGGAAGCAAAACGATTTAATATCTTTCCGCGATTCTCACCTATGGACATGATCGTGCTGCACGGGGGCGCATCCGCGAGGCCGGAACTGAATGACCGCGTGAAGAAATACGCGGAAATTGCATTCGAAAAGGAAACCGCGCTGGAAGCGGTTGTGGAAGCTGTTAGGCTCATGGAAGA
>JALWEL010000113.1 GCA_027014065.1 DHVE2 group archaeon | reverse complement strand
CCATAAACGCCTTAAACGCTTCCATCACCTTTGAAAACGTTTCCCATGCGCTATTTGCCATCAATCCCCGTGTTGTATTGCTTCCCTCAATCCACATGACCGCATACTGCAACAGCTCTCTCATAGGCGCAATAAGCGACTGCATCGCAGACGTGACGGCATTTCCTATCCTGCTCATAATCTCGGTGAATACGCTCTTTACCCACTCGAGGATCATCTCCACGGCCTTCGCCACTGCCCGCGCAGCGCTCTCGAATGCACCTGCAATCGTGTTCCAAATATCTTCTAAGAAATGCAGCGCACCGCTAAACAAACCATCGAAATCTTTGCGCCATTCCAGCACGTTATTATCCATATCTCTCGCACTGACTTTGATGCTATACCCCACTAACTTCACGTAGGCCATGTCCCCGGAGAACGTGTGCTCGATCCAGTGCTCGCCCGCACCCACGCCGGTGCTCCAGCTCTGTGCGGACGAGTCGCTGTATGTGAACTTCAATTCCGCAATGTCCACAGGCGAGATGACCCTCAGGTGCACGGTGAAGTACACCGTGTTCTTCCACCAGTCGCTGTCGTCCTCACCAATACTCACGTCCTCTATGAGCGCGGGGAAGTGCCAGACGATGTAAGGAGAATATGATTGGTTCGCCTGACTCTCGTTCCACCCTGCCTTCTCTGCGTACTCTTTGGCGTCTGTGGTGAGAACTGTCAGATCTTGGATGTTAACGAAGTGTGGGCCGTGGAGAATACAACACGTATCAAATGGGTAATAGTATGCGTATTTGTTGATGTATATTCACCTCCCTATTTTTGATATGTTACAGTTCCAACGGGGATTTTACATCAAATCCTTTCTGAGAATACCCTAATAGCTCCCTGTCGTATGTCATCAGTGTTAGGTTTTGAGCCTTCGCGATGGTTAGCATCAGGGCGTCTATGGGGGTGAGATAGTATCTGAGCGATATATCCATAGCGTCTATCATATCATACTCAGTGGGTATCAAAATAATGAGGGATTTGCGAATTATCTCCAATGCATCATCTATGGTCTCCTTCCGCCATCTGTATTTTCTCGAAAGTACTGAGCCTATTTCCATTAAATTTAGTGCGGTTGTGGATATCTCTTTTGTATATTTATCTATAAAATCCCGCGATTCTTCTCCTCTATCCGTGTGCAATAACGCATGAAGAAAAATGTCACTGTCCACCACGAAACGCATACCTATCTCTCCTTATCTCTCTGATATCCTCGGTGGGTGTTGCATTTGTCGCTTTTCTCCCTATGTTGTAAAGATATGTACCCAGCGCTATATCCTCCACTCTCTCCTCCAACTCAAACAGAATCTTTATCTTCTCTACAGTTACGGGCATACTTATACATCACCTCCTTTTACTTAATCTTTTTCTCCCACCGCTTATCTATTATCTCCCTGCCTGGGTTTGCCTTAATATTACGTATGAGTTTCCATTATTTCAATGCTCTTCGATCCACTGTTCCAGCCATTCCCAGTCTATATACCACTCCTTCTTCGCATCCTTCCTACCAAACCAATCTCCGGTCCCTTTCTCTTGTGTTTGGAGAATATATTATTCTGCCAATACATACTCATTTCTACTTCTTTTCACTCCTCCCCAGCCAGTCCCCAGTTTCTCTCTTGTTTTTCAAATACACCTTATCAAAGGTTTTGGTGTCAAATAAATAACTCCTTATTGGCTCCGGTATGTCCTCTCCCGTCTCTTTCCTGTATAATTCCCTTATGTTCTCCTTCTCAAATACCTCATCCCAGTAGGGTGGTTGCTGATATAAATCCACATATGCCTGTATACAATCCCCCTCTGGGCGTTTTATTCTTCCACTCTCCACATTTTCTTTTGCTTTTTTAGTTAGGAAATTTACTAATTCAACAAGCTTTTTATATTCTTCCTCCGTGAGCCAACCGTATACTTTATCATAGAAAATCCAGCACTTCCACTTTCCGTAAGGATATCCCCATGTCAAGCGAAATACCACATAGTACCTCCCATTATTCTTTTTCTTTACTGCATAGTACCCATTTCTACTTCCCTTTAGTGGTTTTAATACTAATTCTGGAGGATATAGCCAATCGAGCTTTGCAGGTGCTATCCAGTCCTGAAACTTTAAATCCCAAAACACAAACCACCCATTATCGTAAAGAATGAACTCGCTTTCATCCACATCTCCTCCCCTTATCTTTGCCATAAAGTAGGTGAGAAGCCAGAGAATTATTAAAACGGGAAGTCCTCCCTCTAAAAATATGGCAAAAATATTATATTTTGGATTAGGTGCGATAAACTGCAATATAGCTAGAACGGTGAGCACAATAAGCAATGTAGTACCCCAGATGGCTGTGGAAAATTTAAGAGGTTGATGCGGCCTCCTGAAATGAAAATGATATAGTTCTTTTGCCATCTAATCACCCCCGATGCGTCCAATCCCATCCGAGCGTTACAAGCGACGCTATTACCCCAACTATTACTGCAATCTTTTCAACTAATGCAGTAATTTCGGCTATAGCAGTTTTGAACTGTTGCTCTTTAGAGTTCTTCCCTATGAAGAACATTATTGCTCCACCTACAGCAACGACAACCATAATAATATCCGCATTAATTTTACCCTGTCCGGTTGCACCTGTTTGCGCCACAATCAATGACGTCAGAAAGCCTGTAATCGCAAGAGCAAAGCCTAAATAATAGAACCAGAACCTTTTACCCTGCGTGCAATGCTTCAATGCTTCATACGTTTTTTTCATTGTTTCCATTGTGTATTCACTAATTCCTAAAACGCTACCTATCGCCTCGAATATCTTGTTTGATTTTCCTGTTAATAGGCCCTCAATCACGCTGTCAAATTTCAAGCGTGCGTCGGCCATTGAGATTGTCGCTGCTATGAGCGAAAATAACTTGTTTTCTATAATTTTCTCGATGAAAGGTACTATTGCCTTCTTAACAGCCGCAAGAATTCCGCCAGATGCGGCAGTGGCCGTAGCCTCGGTCGCCACCGCTGCACTGTCCACCCCCGCAAACACTTCTGCCATTTCTCCCTCTATATTCACTATTTGCATCATGCCTAGAACTGACACAACAAACTCCGTGGCCATAAGTCTTGCACTTCTCTCCCCGCTCTCGCTGAGCATCCCCCTTATTACATTTGCAATCTGCGATGCAATCCCGTTGAAAATTGATGTAATTGCATTTATCATCGCTTCAAACGCTCCTTTCAAAAGGTCTGTTATCCACTTCACTAAGAAATTCACCGCATTCTCGACAGCCTTAGCAGCGCTCTCGAACGCACTCACGAGCGCGTTCCAGATGTCCTCCAGGAAATGCAGCGCACCGCTAAACAAACCGTCGAAGTCCTTCTCCCAGTTGAGAGCATTGCCGTCTATATCTCTCGCACTGACTTTGATGCTG
>JALWEL010000112.1 GCA_027014065.1 DHVE2 group archaeon | reverse complement strand
CCTTTATTATGCTCCACCGCGGCTCGCTGTAAACGAATTTAATGCGCATTATCATGTTGTGAATCTGCTCTTTTTTCTTTATCATTCCTCTGGGCATTGAGACCACTTTTCACAACGTCCATGGGGCTATTATTTATAAAATTATTGCTTTTGATGCGTTTTATTTAAACAATAACCAAATTATTGGTGAAAAAATGCGATAATTACAATAACAATTAAATATTTGATTGTAATAATCCTCTAAAAATTCAAGAGGCAATCAAATGAGTGTGGAAATAATCAAAGCGGAGCATCTGACGAAGTACTACGGGAATTTTCTGGCGGTGAATGATATTTCATTCTCCGTGAACAAAGGAGAGATATTCGGATTTTTGGGGCCGAATGGGGCGGGGAAGACCACGACCATAAGAATGCTCACAGGCATTTTAAACCCGAGCTCCGGGCGAATAGAAGTGTTCGGCATGGATATGAAAAAGCACAAAATTGAGATTCGCGAGAGAACGGGCATTGTGCCCGAGATGGCCAATCCGTACATTGATTTGAGCGCTATGCGCAACCTGAGGTTGATGGGGCGCCTCTACGGGATGAAAGGGAGAGAAATTGAAAAGAGAAGTGTGGAACTCTTAAAATTATTCAACCTCTACGAGAAAAAGGATACGAAAGTTAGAGGATTTTCAAAGGGAATGAAGCAGCGGCTGAGCTTGGCGATGGCCATGCTTCCGGACCCAGAATTACTGTTCCTGGACGAGCCCACATCGGGCTTGGATGTCATGTCCGCGAGACTCATTAAGAGAATAATAAGGGAGGAGCAGAAGAAGGGGAAAACGATATTTATGAACACTCACAACATGCAGGATGCAAATGAGCTGTGCAATCGCGTTGCCATTATAAATCACGGAAAACTAATTGCGATAGACACTCCCGAGAAAATCAAAGAGATAGGGGCAAAGAGCAATGTGATTGAATTCTCACTATCTCCTTTCAAATTTGAAGGGGGAATCGTGGAGGGCAGAGTGGAAATACTCGGCGACAAGGTGAAAGTGTACACCGCGGAAGTGGATGAAACGATAAAGAAGATAGTGAATTACGCGGAGAGGGAGAATTTGAAAATCGTGTCGCTTAATGTGGAAAAACCATCGTTGGAAGATGTGTTCATGGCTTTGGTGGGTGAGAAAAATGAGTAAGCTCTCGCAGTTCTCCCGCTCGCTGGCCATTGTTAAGAAAGATATGCTCGTATTCTATCTCAAAGGTCCCGTTGTGCTCATGGGCCTTCTGTTTCCCTTCTTCTTATTCGGCGCATTTTTAATCGGAAGAGATTTGAGCCACGCGTACCTTTTCGTTGCCCTATTGGCAATGACCGTGTTCTTCACTTCCACTGCCGTGGGCCCCGCAATAATACCTTGGGAAGCGAGAAGCAAGACATTCGAAAGATTGATATCATCGCCAGTTTCAATCACGACCGTTTTATTCGGGGACATGCAGGCCTCTTTTTATTTCGGTTTGATTATTACTTCTTTTATCTCGCTCACCGCAATTTTCCTCGGAATTTCTCTGAATCTCTTAATTTTCATTCCCGTTGTAATTCTTGCGCTTCTCACATTCTCCGCAATGACGATTCTGATGTCCTCGTATCCCCCGACGGATATACCTGCAGATGTTATGATGCTTACCTCTCTGGTCAAATTTACCCTTTTGTTCATAAGCGGAATATTTGTTCCCTTGGAGAAATTGCCAGAGTACGCAAGGGTAATCTCATATTTTTCGCCCCTCACATATCTGGTGGACGCACTACGCTATTCTGTCTCGCTGCATGGTTATTTTCCACTTTCTCTTGATCTCATTCTTCTCTCCGTGTTCGCTTTAGGATTTTTCTTCTCAGGGGTGGCGGTGCATAAAAAAGTGCTGGAGAAGAGGTTCACCTGAGCAAAATGAGATAGGATAAAAATTAACGCGATGCGAGAGAACATAAAGAAGAGGCTAAGATGATTCAGCTTTAAGGCCTTTCCATATCTCTTTTATGAAGTTCTTCAGATCACTTATTGACCTCACCTCCAATCTCGCTTTTGCTCTAACAAGGTACTCAACAATCCCCGGATAGTTTATGGCATATCTGCCAACAAGCTGTGCCCCGTATATCCTATCACCCTTCACAAATATCTTTGCAATGTTTGAACCATGCCAGAATTCCTTTTTATCCCCTTCAAATATACCTATTGAAGCGAACACCCTGTCAAATATAGTGATTATGTTCATATTTATTGAACCACGATACCTTTTCTCCTTACCAATCATGTTGAAGCCCGCGACTCTACCCTGTTCCCTCGCCAGAGGCCATATGGCAAAGATTCCGTATCTTCCTGATATGGCGTCCTTGGTCTCTGCACAGTCCCCGGCTGCGTAGACATCCTTCACAGTTGTCTCCATTCTCTCATTAGTCAAAATCCCTCCCTGATCACCTACTTTAACTCGATCATCAAGGAAGCTCAGATCCGGCTTAACGCCAAGCGCAGCTATCACCATGTCTCCATAGACAACCCCACAGGGCGCTCGAATTCCCTCTACGGGCTCGCCTATTAGTTGGACATCTCTCTCAAACAGAACCTTCACACCATTGAGAATCATCACATCCCTTATTATGTCAGATATGTCCTCATCAAATAATCTTCTAAGAATTCTTGAGCGACAGATTATTAACGGATCCGCTCCAATTTTTTTAAGTGCTATTGCAGTCTCCACCGCTACAGGACCTGCGCCTATTATTATCACCCTTCCTCGGGTTTTTCTTATCTTCTCCGCATCCTCTAAGGTTCTCAGACCGATCACACCTTCTCTTTGATACTCAGGATAAATCTTCGGTTTTGCACCCGTGGAAATAAGAAGCTTATCGTATTCGATGACCTCTTCGTTATCCAAGGTCACCTTTTTCTTTTCTGTATCTATTTTCACAGCTTCTCTTCCCATAACATAATCAATGCTGTTTCTTCGCACAAAGCTCCAATCCCATATGAAGAGGTTATCCCTCCTCAATGTACCCTCAATGTAGTAGGGAAGCACAGCGGGAGAATACGGCAGAGTTTTTTCTCTTGTGATGATTATTATATCATCCTCGGTATTCGCCCTTATCGTTTCTGCAGCCGATGTTCCTGCTCCACCTGCACCAATTATAACATACCTCATTCACATCACCTCAAATCGTATTTCTTCAACGTTTCATTCATGGGTATGCCATTTTCATTCCAGCCTCTCAACTCGTAATACTTCTTCTTCATTCTTTCTAACTTCTCTCGCTCCAGCCCAATCTCCCCCTTAAAGAGCCTCGGCGAAATTTCGTCATTTACCCCTCCGTATTCAATGTTTACTACCCTCTCCAGCGTTCTTATTTTCTCTGCGTAATGTATAAGATCCGATGGTTTGATTTTATTACCCGTGACCTCATAAT
>JALWEL010000111.1 GCA_027014065.1 DHVE2 group archaeon | reverse complement strand
GTTGAAGCGGTAAGACCACCACGTGTAGTGCCCGCCTTCTTTGGTGAATAACCTGAAGGTGTCAATCCATCCATCTTCTATGAACTCGTCCATCCACGCTCGCTCCTCTGGCGTGAATCCTGCATTTTTGACGTTCTGCTTCGGGTTCGCCAAATCAATTTCCTTATGCGCCACATTAAAATCTCCCGTCAGAATCACTCCCTTCTTCTCGCGCAACTCATTCAGGTATCGATGAATTTTGCGGTCGAATTCGATTTTGAAATCCAAGCGAGGCAATCCATGTTGAGAGTTGGGAAAATATGCGTTGACGAAGTAGAATTTTTCGTATTCCGCCGTTATCACGCGACCTTCCGAGTCGAACTTCTCCTCACCGATTCCGTAATCAACCCTGACGGGTTTGATCTTGGTGAACAACGCGGTGCCGGCGTAGCCCTTCTTCTTGGCGGGGTTGAAAAATTTGTGGTATCCCGGGTAATTCTTCACTTCCATTGGAATATCCTTCTCACTTGCCTTTATCTCCTGCAGTGCGAGGATATCAGGTTCGTAATTCCTAAGGAATTCCAGAAATCCCTTGCGCATGCACGCGCGAATCCCGTTGACGTTCCATGACATGAGAAGCATGGATGTAAATTGAAAAGCCATATATTTTTGTTTGCTCCGCGTAGATACTCAACGAAAGGTATATATATCTGCGTTAATTTGGAGTTGTTGTAATGAAGAAGGCTATAACTGGACTACCGGATGAGCTGTTTGCTTGGGAAGAGATTTCCAAGGAACAGCAAGTGATAAAGATATACACGGATCGCAGGCGCTACGGAAAAACGGTGACGATCATCGAGGGGTTTAATGAGAAGGATGTTAATTTGAAGGACATAGCAAAGGCGCTAAAGAGAAAGGTTGCCAGTGGCGGAACAGTGAAAGACGGTCGTATCGAGTTGCAGGGAGACCAGCGCGAGAGAGCGCGGAAGTTTTTAGAGGATATGGGATACGTTGTGGAAATAATTGAATGAGCATGCTGTCCCATATTCTTGAGGCCGCAAAACATGCGGAGAGATGCAACTATCGCCATTTGATAGTCTTAGCGGAAGGGAGAGATGAGGGCATAGCCCATCTGAAAAAAATAATTGCCCACGTACCCTATGAGAGAAAAATAGTTTTCACGTGGAAAAAAGATTTCTCGGTGGATGGAGATATTGACGAGCTGAAAAACTCCGAAAAATATCTCGGTTCCACTTATGATTTCTTGGCCATCGATTTCCATCATTCCTTCGTGCCCAACGATTTGGGAAAGCTGGTGAATATAGTGCGCGGCGGCGGTTTGCTCGTCTTCCTTACTCCCGAGCTGGAAAAATGGAAAAACAGCACAAATTATTTCCACGAAAGCATTCTTACTCCTCCTTATTCCCTCAAAGACATAAGGCACAACTTCATACCGTGGGTCATAAAAAATCTGCTCAATCACGGGGGCATTTCAATATACTCGGAGGGAAAATGGCTCAAAAAAGATATTGTGAACTGTGAAAAAAGAGAAGAAAAAGCGGACGATTCTTTTCTTCCTGCGGGGCTTCGAGGCATGGCGAAAACTCAGGATCAGGCTCGGGTTATCGGAAAAATAATAGGCGATAAGAGAAAAATAAAAGTTCTAACTGCGGACCGAGGCCGGGGAAAGAGCAGCGCGCTGGGAATAGCAATCGCGTATCTCATAGCTTCCGGAAAGCTCAGAAGGGTGGGTGTGACTGCACCTGAATACGAGAATCTGGGCGAGTTCTTCAAATTTTTGAAATTCTCGTTGGACAAATTCGGGGTAAAATACTCGGTTAAAAAGAAAAGAATCGAGGGAAAGCGGTTCTTCGTGGAATTCGAAACTCCTCCCTCTATATCGCCGAAAAAATATGATATGCTCGTGGTTGACGAGGCCGCTGGAATCCCGGTTCCTCTCCTTCTCAGCATGGCAAAAGCGAGGAATGTGATTTACTCCACAACCGTGCACGGATACGAGGGCACCGGGAGAGCGTTCGCAATACGGTTCTTAGGAGAGTTGAGAAAGAGAGACAAAAAAATATTAGAGATGGAGATGAAGGTCCCCATTCGCTACGCGCCCGATGATCCTGTGGAAAAATGGCTATTCGACACTCTTCTCTTAGATTCCGAGCCGGCGGACATTGAAAAGGTTGATACGAAGAAATTAGAGTACAAAAAATACAGGATTGAGGATCTCCTAAGAAATGAGGAAAAATTGAGGGAATACTACGGAATATTCGTGCTTGCCCATTACCGCAACAATCCAAACGATTTCGGGATAATATGCGATGCGCCAAATCAGGAGATACGAACTTTAGAATACGATGGCCACGTAGTCTGCTCGGTGCAAATAGCGAGGGAGGGGAGAATCGAGGACTTTGCGGAAGAGATGTACTACGGCTACACTCCGCCGGGAAACATAGTGCCGGATGTGATGCTCAAACACTATAAAAATAGAGAATTCGCGAAGCTCTCCGGGCTTAGAATCGTGCGCATTGCCACGCACCCTAAATTTATGAACATGGGCATCGGCTCGCTGATGCTCAGCAAAATTACCCAGGAAGATTACGATTGGTTCGGCTCTTCATTCGGGGCAACCCCGCAGCTGCTCAATTTCTGGACCAAGAATGGATTCTTTCCCATTCATATATCCCCTAAAATGAACGAGAAAACTGGAGAGTATTCCGTCGTGGTGCTCAAATGGCCGCATTCAAAAGAGATACGGCGGGAATTCGGCAAAAGATTAGTGCTCTCTCTGGGAGATGTGCATTCATCCATGGACCCAGAGCTAGCAAGGGTCATTCTATCGAGCATACCCAAGAAGGGCAAGGTAAAATTGGATGATTTGGACTGGCGCAGGCTCATATCTTACGCGTGGGGTCCGGGAAATTACGAAGTCACCATGGACGTGATTTACCGCATTGCCCAGCAATACTTCTTTGCGAAAAAAGTTCCAAAGCTTAACGATGAGCAGGAGAAAATACTGATAGCGAAAGTTCTTCAGCATCGCTCGTGGAAAGATGCGGGAAGGGAGATAAATCGTGGGGATATGTATGTGGTTATTGAATTGCGGGAAATTATGAGAAAGTTCATAGGGAGTGAGTACGATGACGAAGTATCTGAATTTCAGCGAAGATTTCACGGAGAAGATTCTTAACGGGGAGAAGAAGGCCACGCTGAGACTGGGCGTGAAGGATTACCACGAAGGGGAAGAAGTGATAATCCGCGCGGGGAATGAGGAGTTGACACATGCTAAAATTATCGCGGTGCGCTTGAAGAAATTCTCAGAGATAACCGAAGAAGACGCCCGGATAGACGGATTTGAAAACAAAGAAGAATTGAAAAAAGAGTTGGAGAGATTTTACGGAGAATTTCCCCCGGACACTTTATTTACGCAAATAATTTTCGAGCTCATTTGAAA
>JALWEL010000110.1 GCA_027014065.1 DHVE2 group archaeon | reverse complement strand
CTATTGTTTGCGTACGATATGATTTGAGTGTTTCCCCCCGAAACATACAACATAACAGGATCCTCAGCGCCGGTGGTGAATCTTCCTATCTCTAAGTGAGCAACGCAGTGGTTCACGCCCACAATCGGCACGTTCAATTTTAAACTTAGAACCCTCGCCGCTGTGGCCACGGTGCGCAGGCACGGCCCAAGCCCCGGACCCTGCGAGAATGAAATTCCATCGATATCCTTCGATTCTATTTTCGCAACTTCCATAGCTTTTTTCAATAGCCCTGGGAGAAGTTGAGCATGGTGATTGGCAGCCTCTCTGGGATGTATGCCACCCTCCGGAGGTTGGTACATATCGGATACATTTGCTAAAACCTTATCTTCGGTGACAATCCCAATACCCACTGTATGCGCAGTGCCCTCGATTCCAAGGACGATCATGCTATCACTCCCCCATCACATGAGGAAGCAAAAAATGGCGCATGGCCCTCAGGGAATTCACATCTTTCGAGGTTATCCTTATTATTCCCGTTTCAAAGTCGATGGTTAAAATTCCTGTTTCATCGAGAGTTATGTCCTTTATGTTATCCACCGGAACCTCATACCACGATTCGTCGTTATTGACCACTATGCCATCAACGGAGAGATACAAGCGGCCTTTCTTCCATAGAAATCTTATTTTATCGGGTTTTTTATCCATGTCGATTACATACTCGATTTTTCCCACTTTCTTAACTTTCAAACCAATCACCTTATGTGCCCGAGGCTGAAAGAGCCAAGATTCACGCCGCTCTTGGTGGCAGTGACTTCGATCCAGCCCCTGCTCTGAACCTCGGTTATCCCGTGAACCGTTAGGTAGGTCTTGTGAGCCTCCATCTTAAACTCGATCATTCCGTCCATTAGGTATCCCACCATCTGTATCTCGTTCTCGCTGTGAAGACCTTTCTCCAATAGATACAGCGTAACCGCTTTATCTCTGCTCCTCCTCGTTGTGAATGGCTGCAAGAATTTAAGGAGAGCTTGCTGATCCATGTATGCCATAACGGTTGAAAGGCTTATGAATGCGAGGCGATAATAGGGGAACTTCTCTTTGATCTTCTTGGCTATTTCTTCCACAGCTTTGTCTATCCCATCCACATCCGTCTGGCTGTCCAGATAATACACTCCTTCAATTTGATTCTCATCTCCTATGCTTCTGGAGTACGCGTCAACGTAATAAACTAAATTCATCTTCTCGTACTGCTCATAGGTGGGCAAAACGAAGCTCATGGCTTCTCTAATCTCCATAACTGTTTTATCTGTGAGCACCCACACCGCAGGTATTCCTTTCTTCAGGCCTTCAGCCATGAAAGAGTAAACGAGTACTTCTTTCTTGCTGTAGGGAGGCCCGTAAATGAGCACATTCGCGCCTATGGGTATTCCGCCGTAGAGCAAGTCGTCGAGACGCCTGGTTCCTGTCTTTACCTTTTTCTCTTGGATTTCCGCTTTGATTTCCTCTTCGGCCATGGCCACTTCCTCTTCAACGAGCCCCTCCATCTTGGCCTTCAGTTCGCGCTCCTTCGCTTCCAGATATTTCTGCTTCACCCTCAACTCTTCTTCCTTCCTCTTTATCTCATCTTCCAAATCCTCTAAGCGTCTTTTCAATGCGATTTCGTCCATGTTTCCAATTTCGTTCTTTGCCATCTGAAGATTTCTCAATTCTTTCTCCAATTTCTTCTCGCGGAACATTAAATCCTGTTCCCTCCTCGATATTTCCTCCTCTTTGAACTTTATCATCTCTTGGAGCTTGTTCATCTCCTCCTCCTTGATGTGCAACTCGTTCTTTAACTCCTCTATAAGTTTGTCCTTCTCTGCGATTTCCTCAGTGAGCTCTTTTATTTTGTCCAAAAGTTCTTGAACATCTCCACTCTGCACCATATTTTTTAACTCGTCTAACTGTTCGGCCGATATTCCAGCTGTTTGGGAGGTTTCCAAGCTCAATCTCTTTTCTTTCATCTCTAACTCTATTTCCTTCTCCTTCAACTCCATCTCCCTGAGCTTCAGCTCTTTTGCGTCCTGAGGCAACTCCTTTATGGCTTCCTGCTTTAAAACTTCAATTTCCTTTCTCAGTTTTTCTACCTCTTCCTCCAACTCCTCCCTTTTGGATGTTTCCACTTCTAAAAGGCTCTTTATCCTGAGGTTTTCCCGTATTATATCGTCTATGTTCACTTCTCCTCCTTCCACCGATTCTTTCATGGCCCCCGCTTGCTCTCGTATCTCATCCAATTGCTCGTTGCCAAGGGTGCGTTCGTCGGCCCAGTCCAGCAGGGCGCTTTCATCTCCTTCAAGCCATTTCTTCAAAACTTCGGAGTCTTCCTCTCCATCCTCTAAAATTTCTACCTCATCTCCCCCCAAAAGCCAGCTTTTCAGAGATTGTTCGTTCTTGAGCTCTTCGTATTCTTCCTTTGTGTATTTGGCACCGCAACTCTTGCATGTGAGGGTTTCTGGATCTATTACGCCTCCGCACTTTGGACAAATAACATCTTTTTCGGACATAGTTATCCTACTAATGTCATTCTCACTACGTTGTTTCCTCTAAGAATTACCACACCAAGCTTCCTCGTCATCTCATCCGTCTTTTCCTCAGTGTCCTCCAAAACCATGTTCATGTAGTCGTCGTAACCCACTAATTTTCCTTCCAGCACTCTGTTGTCCTTCAGAAGAAGGGATATTCTCTTGTTCAGAAAACTTTCAAGCATCTTTAATGGCATTGTCATTTTTCCACCACCACCGCTAAACTCATACTCAAATATAAAGATTTAGTTGAAATCAAAGAACTCATCCTCCTCTGTCTGCTCGCTTTCAACGATCTCCTGGAGAAGACTTCTTATGAGCTTTTTCATCTCATCCATCTCTCTCCTAAGACTTTTTACCTCTTCCTGAAGTCTCTTCAGATCCATTTCACTTGGTTCCATAGTGCATCATACCATTCAATCTATATAAATTTACCCTCTAATCGAAGGGCAAAACCTCATCAATGAGGTCCACGTGGCTCAGGATCATCCTACGACAGCAGTACCTCTTAACTCCAAGTTCGTCGAATATGTTTTCTATCTCCTCGGGCGTTGGATCTCTCTTCTCGTTCTCCTTGATGAACTTGACCCTGTTCACGAAGGCAACGTAGTCGGAGGCGATTACACGCCCGCAGGAGAAGCAGCGTACAGGGATGATCATGGAATCACCTGTACGATTTCTGCCTTCTCTTCCTCGCACCGCGGCCCAGAGGCAACTTGGGCAGCTTGCGGCGCACATCGTTTACCAGCAGGTGCCTGTCGTATTCTTTGAATATGGATTCTATGGCTGGGTCATCAAAGTACTTCACAAGGGCCCTTGCAACTGCGGTTCTCGCAGCTTCTGCTTGACCCACAACTCCGCCTCCGCGAACCTTCACTTCGATGTCCACCTTGTTTGCTTTATCCCCTATTAACC
>JALWEL010000109.1 GCA_027014065.1 DHVE2 group archaeon | reverse complement strand
ACCCCACAGCACATCTGCAAATATTCCCTCAGTGGCCCGTCCCGTGTACTCGCCCATGCGAAAACAATGCCGTGGGAGAATAAAAATATTTCCCCGTGAGAGATATAGCCCGCTTGCGGGGATTCCCATCATGGGTCAGGGAATGCCAGCCGGGCGGGCATGGGATATAAAGAAAGGGAAAATAATAACTTTGCTATTTCTGAGACGCGAGGAATTTCAGGAGGTGCACATCTTCGCGATTCAAAGGCACTTCTATCCTATCTATATCTCCGTTCTTGAGCGCCACCAGAATCTTCGGATTCCCGCGGGATAGTTGATATATCCTCTTGAACGCAGATTCTTTAACATCGGGCAGAATTTTGCGAGCTTCTTTGTACGGCATAGCGTCCAGCTTGATCTCCTGAACTCTTGACTCCACAACGTCCGTGAGGGTGTAAAATCTATTGTAATATGGTGTGTCGGTTCTCATGCTAACTATGATTTTGCTCCCTCCGATATCCTCTTTAATCAAAGAGTTCAGGGCGCTTACGAACTCATCGTCCACGTCGAAATAACCATCGAAGATCAGAATGGTAGGGAAATTTTTAAGAATTTTGAGAACCTCATGATTTCCGAAGAGGGTGCCTAATACCTCCTTTATGCTGCTCCATTTTCTTCCTTCGTACACGTCGAACCACACTATGTTCTCGCTTGGCTTAGTGATGTCCAAAAATCTCTGAATAAGGTAGGTTTTTCCATAACCCGGGCCGCCGATGATGCACAGAAATTTGCCGGAGGAGTACCATTTCTTCATCTCTTCCATTTCTTTTTCTCGATCGATGAAGAAATCTATTTTTATGTTTGCCTCCTTGAACGCGATTCTGGTGCCCACCCGCAGATTCTCCTCTTTTATCTCCCCTTTCTCTAACTTCATCATAAGCTCCAAATATTTCAGATTGAGAATTTTTCTAAGTTCTCCGATTTTTATTCTCTCTTTTCCTATCTCCACTTCCAACTCGTTAAGCTCGGAGATTATTCTCTTCGCCTCGGCGATTCCCTTTGGTGTGAGGAGATAAACAGTAATTCTCTTTTTCTTCCCTGCGACATGTCCCTTCTTCGAATACACGAGCCCCTCTTCCACCAACCTCTTTATGTTTCTCGGAACATGCGTTACGGAAATCCCGATTGTGTCCGCGATACCCTGCTGCGTGATGTCCACTGGATACTCGTACCTGTCGCCATATTTTCGATAATCATAGAGGTGCAGCAGAATCTTCTCCTGAATCTTTAAACGCATCATGAAGTAATTGTTTTTACACATATTTAATTATTTCTTTTCCCGAAAATTTAGGCGTGAGGAAATATTTTTATAAGCACAACCCATGCATCTCCCCATGTTTGAGAAGGTGAAAGTTGATGAAAATGAGTATGTGCGCGTTCCGAGGGATGAACTTTTCCGTGTTGTAAAAGATATTTTTGTGTCCCTCGGCGTGCCTGAGAGCGATGCTGAGATCGTGGCAGATAACCTTGTGATGGCAGACCTGCGGGGCGTGGAAAGCCACGGAGTGCAGAGATTGAAGAGATACGTGGATGGCATAAAAGCGGGGGGAGTGAAAATCAACCCAGACATAAAAGTGGTGAAAGAATCCCCGGTGTTTGCAGTTCTGGACGGAGATGAGGCATTAGGGCAAGTTGCAGCTTACAAAGCCATACAGATGGCAATAGAAAAAGCGAAGAAGAACGGAGTGGGAATAGTTGGCGTTAGGAACAGCAATCATTACGGAATCGCCGGATACTACGCTTACAAAATCGCAAAAGAGGGTTTGGTTGGAATAAGCATGACCACCTCGAGACCTTTGGTGGCTCACACCGGAGCAATGGAGAAGTTCGTTGGTACGAATCCCATATCTTTAGGAGCACCTGTAGAGGGCGAAGAACCGTTCCTTTTGGATATGGCAACCAGTGTGGTGCCAAGTGGGAAAGTTGAAGTTTACAGAAGGAAGAACAAGCCCGTGCCGGGCGAGTGGGCAATAAGCACTGAGACAGGAGAAATTATAAATGATCCCAATACTATACTTAGCCCCAAGGGCGCGATTCTTCCGCTGGGAGGACTGAAAGAACTTTCCGGAGGGCACAAGGGATATGGCCTTGCAGTTTTAGTGGATATTATGAGCGGCGTTCTCATGGGTGCAACGTGGAGCAGGCATGTGGGCGGAACGAGTGATAAGAAGAGCGACGTAGGTCATTTCTTTATGGCTATTGATCCGGGAGCGTTTGGAGATGCGGAAGAGTTCAAGAAGAATATGAAAAAGATGATAGAAGAACTGAAAAATGCGAAGAAGCACCCCAATTTCGATAAGATATGGGTGCACGGAGAGAAGGGACATTTGACCATGGAAACCCGCTTAAAGATAGGAATACCCATATACAAGAAAGTGTACAACGAGATAAACGAAATAGCAAAAGAAGTTGGGGTTAAGCCCCTTCAATAATTTTTTTAAATTAGTGTTACTTCGCTGACCACTACGCCCTGAACGTTGTTGACCGTCTGCAAGGTTTCCTCTATTTTGTCGGATATACCACCTTCGTCTTTCACTATGACACGTACAATCAACGCTTTAAGACCGAAAGCAACAGGTTCTTCAGAGAAATCGTTGATCTTTGCAATTCCGTTGAGCTTCTCTTCAACCTCTTTCTTCATGGCGTTGAGATCAACATCCACGCCAGTGGGCATTATTTTGTAAGTGATTAGAACATCACCCATATGATCACCTCATGGACCCTCGAACCCGCAGTTGGGACACTTATATGGTATGCTCTGCTCTCTGCATCTGTTGCATCTCGCTATCACCGTGCCACAATTTGGACATCTGAATACCACGGATCCCTCGCCAAGCCCTCTTCCGCAAGAGGTGCAGAATTCTATTTCTTCCATTTCTTCCATAGAGTGGGGCATGATGAGGTAGTTTAAAAAAATTGTGGAAGTGAATGCATTTAGTGGAAAGTTTTATCTATATCCACGTTTATTTATGTATCGGTGAAATTTAATGACCATTTACAAGTTCAAGGTGTGTGTCGTGGGAGATCAGATGGTGGGCAAGACCTCGCTAATAAAAAGGTTCGTTTACAACATGTTTTCTGACAAGTATATGATGACCATAGGCACTAACATCTACAAAAAAACCGTGGCAATGAGCGGGCACACCGTTCATCTAATGCTCTGGGATGTGATGGGAAACGCAGGATTTAGAAATATACTTAAGACCGCCTATTTCTACGGCGCCGACGGATTGTTCGTGGTGGGTGATTTAACTAGGCCAGATACATTTGAATCCCTGCCGGACTGGGTATCGGCTGCCATAGAAGGCGCTGAAAAGGAATTACCTTTGGTTCTTTTAGCTAACAAGAGTGATTTAGAGTGGAAAATAACGGAAGATGACGTGGCTGACTGGTCCGCCGAGCTGTTCGCGAGGAATTATTACATAA
>JALWEL010000108.1 GCA_027014065.1 DHVE2 group archaeon | reverse complement strand
TTACTGTCTATAGCGAAAAACCAAAATCCCAAGATGTTGCGGCGCTTCATACTTGACGGAGTTTTGGGGAATCTCAGCGAGGAGGAGAGATATGCAGTTGAGTTCATGAGCGTTTTTCGGAAGCCCGTGAAGATAGGTGCGCTATTGTTGAACAATATCGAGTACACGGCCATATACTCCCTTATCAATAAGAACATACTTCAAGAATTGGAATTCGAAGTGGTGACCCTTCACCGCATCGTCCGAAATTTTCTGTACGAGAGATTAACAAAGAGCAAGAAAGAGGAGTATCATCTGGCTGCTGCGAAGTACCTGATGGAAGAAGGGGATATTTTAGAGGCCATATATCATTTTGTTATGGGCGGAAAGATATTGAGGGCGAATTTGCTCCTCAACGATTATTACGAGAAGTATTTATTCGAGAAGCCCGGCCTCGTAAGGAGCCTCGCCATGGAGATTCTGAACTCTTATTCTCTCGGAATTGATGACCACGAGTGGTTAATTTACGGGATAATTGGGGACACTTACTTCGTAAGCGGTGAATGGGATACGGCGCTTGATTATTACAGGAAGGGGGATGAACTATCCCGTGGTAAAGATGAGGATTACTGGGTTAAAAACAGGGTAAAGATTGCGGAGATAGTTGCGAAAATGGGTAATTACATAGAAGCAAAGAGAATTTTGGAGGAAGTTTTGGGGCATGTGGATCGTGTTTCCGATAGGAAAGTCCTGCCTAAATTCTATTACGTTTACGGCATGGTTAATGTTCTTCTGGGGAATTACGATGATGCCGAGGAGTATCTTTCGGAGGCTTTCGATCTTGGAGACGCCTTTTTAGATTATCGTACGATGGGGTATGCCAGCACGGGCTTGGGGATTCTACATCGCAGGCGGAAAGATTATAAAATTGCAATTGAATATTTTAAGAAAGCTCAGAATTACTTTGAAATTGCGGATGACAAAATTGGCATGATAAAGAATATGATAAATATAGCGCATGTTTACTACGACCTTTACGATAGCAGAACTGAGAAATATCTATTGAGGGCGAAGGCCATGCTCGAAAAGGTGCCAGATAAATACATTCGCGCTTCTGTCCTTGGTTCTTTGGGTACATATTATACTTATAGAGAAAAATGGAGTCTCGCGGAGAAGAGTTTGAAAGAGGCTGCTTCTATTTTGAAGGAAATGAACGCGTATTCCAATCTTCCAGATATATACACGGCGTTGGGGGATGTTTATGCCTATACAAATCGTGCGAGGGAGGCTAAAAAATACTTCGACATGGCCCTCGAGTTAGCGGCCGAGAGGGGTGATGCTTCACGCCTGAAGATAATAGCCAAGGAAGCGGTGGATGCGCTGGGAGAATTGGAGAATGTGGACGTGGAAAGATACAAGAGAATATTGGAAGGAGAAGAGATGATAGTCACGCTGGAGGAAAAATAAAAAAGAATTACCACGGGTCATCAATTATCGGAGGGTGCGGCGGATCGTAGGGATTAACCATGGTCCAGGGATCATCTACAATTGGGGGGTGTGGGCCATCCGTCTGATTATTTCCGTTGTTTCCTCCATCCAGCAGAACCGCGTGGACGTTCACGGTGCCGGCGTGCATCGCCAAAAAAGCACCGGCGACAAGTCCGGCCACCAATACTATTCCGAAGGCCATTTTCCAGTTCATGTTCATCACCGGAATATTCTCCGCGGAAATAATATAAAAAATATCTTAGAGAATTCTCATTCTGTGGTAATCACAAAAAATTCTCGCATTTTAGAAATAATCTTGAGAAGAAATGAGCATGCTCATTAAAGCTTTATATACTCAAATTCCAAGGGCCATATATGCGCGTGTTCATAGTGGACGATTCTCAGGAAATGGTACGGCTTCTCTTACATTATTTCGAAAGGAAGAACTATAATGTGGTTGGATACGCGTACGACGGTAAAACTGCGTTGGAGAAGGCGGAGTATTTGGATTTCGATGTTTTGATTATAGATTATATGCTGGGTGATATCAACGGCTATGAAATAGCCCGAAAAATCTCTGAGAGAAAGAATGTAAGGATAATAATAATCACATCGGATGGGGAATTTCAATGCACCGAATTCCCCGTCGTCCGAAAGCCTTTTAGCTGGAGTGATTTCGACGCTATTCTGAAGAGGTACGAGAATCAGCAATCCGAGTTTCAGGCATCAGGAATACCATGAACGACGAAATGAGAAGAACCAATGTAAATATGAGAAACGATTGAATCCAAGCGAGCATTCCCGGGATCAAGGGTCCGAGAATTCCTCCTATTCTTCCGAAAGAACTCGCAAGTCCGGCGCCGGTGCCCTTCGTACCCTTAGGGTATAGCTCGGGGGTTATGGCGTAAAGTGCTCCCCATGCGCCTAAGTCGAAGAATGATAACATGAAAGCTGCCACAAGCGATAATCCGAAATAGGAGGTGAGGAAGAAATAAGAAGAAAGAGCGGTGAGGAGCATGAACGAGAAAATCACTGGTCTTCTTCCTATTTTTTCAACTAAGTACGCAGCTGTAAAGTACCCGGGAATCTGCATTAGATAAGTGAGGAATATGAACTCGTAAGATTTTAGGAGGGGGAACGATTCGGAGAAAATCTTTGGGAGCCATACAAAGATCCCGTAATAGCTGAACGCCATGGCGAACCAGATTACCCATAGATAATAGGTGTATTTGAATTTCAAAACTTCTAAAATGCTTATTTTTGATGAATGAATTTGGACTTCGGGAAGTTTGATTGCAGGTATAAGCGCCAATAACCACATCAAAGAAATCAGGTAGTAGTATTTCCAGTTATCACCACTCAACTGCGGGAGATAGAGATACGCGGCTAGGGAAGCGATTATCCACCCGTATGTCCAGAAAGAATCAAGCAAGACAACCATTCGTCCCCTCTTTTCTTCAGGGGCCTCCTCGCTCACCCACGCGCTGAGTACTGGGAGAACCATTCCGAATCCCATGCCCGCGATGAATCTCAGAATGAGGAATATTAGGTAGGATTGACCAAAGCTCATCAAGGCGGTTGCGATTACGTGCACGGCGGTTGCGTAGAGTACTATTTTCTTTTTTCCGTGCTTGTCCGATATGTACCCGAATATGAGGGAACCGAAAAACCAGCCTATGAGTGTTATGGATACCAGTAATCCTGTGAGAGTTTTATCTATTGAAAATGAAGAGATTATGTTGCCGGTGGTGAAGGTGACCACGCCCATGTCGAAGGAAACGGCGGCCCAGAGCAGCCCGGGGATGATGAGATTTTTGTATTTCATCGTAGGGGAATAAATCGAAGGTATATAGATTATTGTGACACTATTGGAAAATTATTTAACCCAAAACGCGCATATCATGCTCCGTGGCGGAAGTCAACTTCAAGAACATCGAACTTGTGGACCGCAAGAATGAGTTGAGGGTACTTCAGGATAAGTTGAACGAGGTAGCCGAAGGCAAGGGTCTTACAATTTTCATATCGGGGGAAGCGGGCATCGGTAAAACGAGAATAGTGGAAGAATTGATAAAAAAAGCGCAGGAGATGAACTTCAAAATAATCAGGGGTGAATGTATTCCGGAGAATTTGGAGCCTCTTTTTCCTTTCAAGAGCGCTTTGAAGCGGGCCGATTTGGACTATCTTCTGGCCAATAAGCCTCCTCCCTTGGTTCTGTCCACATACCTCATAACCAGCTCAGGGTTGGTAATTGCGAAGGCTGAGAGGAAGGAGACGAATTTAGATCCGGACATATTCGTTGGAATGCTTAAAGCCATAGAAGCCTTCGTTAAGGATTCCATGAAAATAATAGACTCTGAGGAGAACGCCACGCTTAATTCTTTAAGTTACGGGGACTACAATATTCTGATTCAATCTTCAAGCGAGTTGTCTATTGCTTCGGTGATCAAGGGGGAGCCAAACGAGTTCTTGATAGGGGACATGAAGCGCACCCTCGAAAAATTGGAGGATGAATTCAGAGATTGGCACGGAGATATGGAAATCGCAAAGAAAGCGCAGCCCTACGTGGAATGGTTCATCAAATCGAAAAAATACGATGGGAAATACTTGGCAGGGGAACCGAGCATTGTTCAGGAGAATATGTTTGATAATCTCCTGTTAGGGTTGCAAAGATTATCGGAAAAAACTCCTCTTTTCGTTTTCATAGACGACCTGCAGTGGGCTGACCAGACTTCCCTCAATTTTTTGTATTATCTCTCCAGAAATACCAGGAAAAATAGAATTTTAATCGTGGGCACATATCGTCCGGAGGAGATAATTCCCACCAGCAGCGGAAAACTGCATCCTCTGGAAATAACGCTTAACGACTTAGCTGGGGATCGGTTGGTTTCAGTTATTGGCCTTAATCGCTTAACCAAAGAAGACACCTCTATACTTATCAGCAGGATTTTGGGGGACTTCGAAAATGCGCTGGGGGATAAGATATACCGCGAGAGCGGAGGGAACCCTCTGTTCGTTATTGAGATACTAAAATTGCTGATTTCCGAGAAGGCAATATACAACGATGGTAAGAAGTGGAAGATGAAGGCAGGGGCCGAGAGGATAGTGGTTCCTCAAAAAGCTTACGAACTTATAAAGCGCCGGCTGGAGAGGTTAAGCGACGAAGAGCGTGAAATATTGGATGTGGCGTCGATAATAGGGGAAGAATTCGACACAGCTATGCTCTCTCTGGCCACGGGAATGGATGAACTCAAAATTCTGAAGAGGCTCAACAACATCTACAGAAAGCACAAGCTGATATATACCAAGGATGGAAAGTATCGATTCGAGCATTCTACCATACGCGAGGTGCTCTACAATGAGTTGTTAGATGAATTGAGGAGGAAGTATCACAAAGTGATTGGAGATATAATATACGAGTTGAACAGAGATAACTTATCGGAAGTTACAAATGTTCTGGCTTACCACTATTACGAGGCGCGGGATAAGAAGGCCATAAAGTTCCTTCTGGAATTGGGAGACCGCGCTCGGAGAAATTATGCGAACGACGAAGCAATAGGATTCTATTCCCGTGCGCTGGAAATTGTGGAGAACCCCGAGGTGAAGGAGGAAATTTTAGAAAATATCGGGGACATAATGGTGGATATAGGGGAGTACGGAGTAGCCGAATCGAAGTACAGGGAAGCAATGGAAAACACTGAGGATGAGCTTATAATTGCAAGATTGGAGAGGAAAATAGCGGATATCTATTCAAAGAAGGGTGATTACGAAATCGCTCTGAAAATTCTAAGGGATGCGGAAGAGAAGATAAAAAATCGCTTTCCCATAGAGCGCGGGAGAATATACAAGGAGATAGGCTACGTTGAGTTCATGATGGGCAACTACAAGGAAGCTTTGGAACTCTTCAAAAAGGCTCTAAAACTTTTTTCTCCCTCCCAAGAAACCAAGAGGGATATAGCGGACATTCTGAAATACGTTGGTAACATTCATCTTCTATTCGGTGACTACGAGAAGGCGCGAAAATATTACACCAACGCACTTCAAATTGCCAAAGAGATGCAGGACATGAAGGAAATGGCCGTGGTTCTATCCAATATAGGCAATGTTTATACTACCCGCGGTGACCTTGATAGGGCGTTGAAGATATACGCTTCGAGTTTGGACGTGATGGAAAACGTCGGGTTCAAATACGGAATTGCGACTCTCCTCAGCAACATAGGCAATGTTCATTTCAAGAAGGGGGAACTGAAGAAGGCTCTAACGTATTACAAGCAAAGCTTGGAAATAAGTGAGAAGATAGACCAAAAAGGTATAATGAGTGGTGTCCTAAACAACATAGGGGGTATACTATATCTTATGGACAAGCTGGACGAGGCAATGGACACCTATTTAAGATGTTTAAAGTTAGCCAAGGAGATAGGGGATAAGCACACCTCCTCCTATGCTCTTATGAATTTGGCACGTGTTTATATACAGAAGGGGCAAAATGTCTATGCCCTTAAGCTTGCCAAGAAGGCAAAGGAGATGGTGAAGGAGGTGGACAAAGCTGGATACGTGGAAGCCCTGGGAATTTTGGCGGAGGCGGAGATATTGGTCAAAGAATATTCCTTGGCCATGGAGCATGCGGAGGAGGCACTTCGGGTGGCTATGGATATAGGAAGCAAAGAGGGGGAGATGGTCACGCGCAGGGTTATGGGTATGATATACAGAGAACGTAGCAATTTCAGGCAGGCGATAATAGAGTTCACCAAGGCGAAGAGATTCTTTGCGATGAGCAATAACGAGATGGAACTGGCCAGAACATACTACGAATCAGGGGTAATGTGGATGATTCGCGGCGAATCGGATAAGGCCAAAGAGGAGATAAAAGAGGCTTTGAAAATTTACGAAAGATACGATGTTCGTCTGTGGATAAGGAAATGCAATGAACTCTTAGGATCCATCTGATTCTATTTTATTCAGGACACCCAATCTCCGAACCTTGTTCTCCTGCGCTTTTTCCTCACCTAAGTTGTAAAGCTCTATGCGGTACAATTTCTCAATTAAGAGTCTGAGCTGCAAAATTTCTGGTTTTCTGAGGTCTATGTCCAAAACTCGAATATTCGCTTCCATTATGGCCATTCCATCGTTCCAGTTTCCGTACTGGCGGCAGAAGTCTTTCATGAGATAATCCAACACATCCTTAGGAGTCTTTATTTCTTTTTTCTCCATCTTTCCCGCTCTGACGGGTTTAAACAGGAGCATGAGCTTTGCAAGTGCTCTGAATGCATCTTCCACGTTCTCCCCAGTTTTTGCGCTTGTGAGATAATATGGTAATCCTGTTACTTTGCTGAACTCTTTCACTTCATCCTCGCTTATTTCCCATCCGTCCAGGTCTTTTTTGTTCGCGAGTAGGAGTCCGGGAACTCCGGCCACTATTTGAAGCGTTGGAATCCAGTAATGAAGTATGCTGTTCAAAGTGGTCTTTCTCGTCAAGTCGCAGACAAAGAGAGCACCGTCGCTTCCTCGAAAAGCGGCTTGTTGCACGTTGCTGTATCCCTGCTGTCCAAGCACATCCCAAATCACTAAGGTTATTGAATAATCCACCCCTGCAAAATTCAGTTTTATCTCCTTCTTGCTAACCTTGGTTCCTATGGTCTGAATGTAAGAATCCGAGAATTGGTTGTAAACGTATCTTCTCACCAGAGATGTCTTTCCAACGGCCGTATCGCCGAGCAGGACAACCTTTCTCTTTATTTCCATAGGAATCCGTATGTCACTATCGCGGATTTGTATTTAACTTTTCCCCCAAGGTGTGCGGTAAATCTTTATTTAATAGAACAAATTCACCACCGCAGGTGTGAAGAATGGACGAGGACAGAAAGAGGTACGAGTTCAGGCGAATGCTGGAGGAACTTGAGAAGTATCAGGGTCGCGGAACGGAGCTAATATCTGTGTACATACCTCCGAAGCGGCCAATTTCCGATGTTATAGCCTATTTGAGAGATGAGTACGGGACGTCTTCCAATATAAAGAGCAAAACCACGCGCAAAAATGTGATGAGTGCCATCGAGAGCATAATGTCCCGCTTAAAATATTTCAAGATGCCTCCCCCAAACGGATTAGTTGTTTTTGTGGGGCACGTGCAGAAGAGAGGAGATCAGACTGAGATGGTTTCGCACCTCATGGAGCCTCCGGAACCCGTTCAATCTTTCATTTATCGTTGCGATTCCAAATTCTATTTGGAGCCTCTTAAAGAAATGTTAGGGGAAAAAGATGTATACGGTCTATTAGTAATCGATAGAAAAGAGGCGACAATAGGTTTGCTCAAGGGAACGAGGGTCATCGTGGTTAAGCACATCGAAAGCATGGTTCCAAGCAAGCATCATCAGGGTGGTCAGTCATCGCGAAGATTTGAGAGGTTGATAGAGCAGGCGGTTCACGAGTTCTTCAAGAGGGTGGGGGATAAGGCAAACGAGGTTTTCCTCAACGAAAAATTAGAGGGCATCCTCGTGGGAGGTCCAGGAAGCACTAAAGAATTCTTCGTTAAGGGAGATTATCTGCATCATGAGTTGAAGAAGAAGATAATCGACCTTTTCGACACAGGATACACCGATGAATACGGATTGCACGAGCTGGTGAATAAAGCATCGGAGACCCTACAGCAATTGGAATTGTTCAAAGAGAGAAAGTTGTTAAACAGGTTTTTCCGCGAAATTAGGAAGCCGGACGGGGGCCTTGCAGTTTACGGTGAGAAAGAGGTGCGAGAAGCTCTGGAAAGGGGAGCGGTTGATATTCTTCTCATTTCCGACTCTCTTAGAAGATACAGGGTTAAGTGGAAATGCCCCCAGTGTGGCAAAGAGGTTGTTGAGACTATAAAAGGAGAAATTCCTGAAAAAACCTGCCCAGAATGCGGCTCGCCCATGGAGATAGTAGAGAAAAAGGATCTCATAGAAGAATACTATGAAATAGCGGAAGAAAATGGAACAAAAGTGGAGCTAATATCCGATGAAAGCGAAGAGGGAAAAATTTTCAGCACTGCCTTCGGTGGAATAGCCGCTCTTCTTCGATATCGCTAAATCACTTTTTTAATTTCATTACCACGACATCTCTGACAGAGCGCATGCTCTCGAAAGGCAGAATCAGCCTGCCCTGCGCGTCTTTCTGAAATTCTCTCGTTTCTATATCTTCAGCCGGCACCACGAGAACGTGCTTGATTTCTCCGCTTTCAGTATCGACCACGAAGTTATCTATGGTTCCGAGAATAACCCCATCATCTGTCATGGCCGTCTTACCTCTCAATTCCGTTACAAATTTTTTCATCCTGCCTCACCTCACGAGTAGTAGTTGAGGTCCTCCTTTTTCTTTCGGAGGCTCTTGCTCAATTCTAACCCAATACTTTCGTAGTATTTTATAGTTTCCTCGTCTAATGATGGCTTCACGATATTTAACGCTTCCTCAAAGTGCTTCATTGTTACCTTTTCTGAGTTGTCGCGTATCGCCATCATGCCCGCTTCCCTGCAGAGATTCTCGAGGTCAGCTCCGGTGTATCCCTTAGTCTTAGAGGCGATTCTATCCAAATCCACATCCTCCAAGGGCATCTTTTTAGTGTGAACCTCAAGAATCTTCTTTCGGCCTTCTTCGTCAGGTGGAGGAATGAGAACGAGGCGATCGAACCTCCCCGGGCGCAGCAACGCGGGATCTAAAATATCGGGACGATTTGTGGCCGCAATCACTATCACGCCTCCCAAATTGGTAAGGCCGTCCATGGAAGTCAAGAGCTGATTCACAATTCTTTCGGTTACTCCCGAGGAGGAGAATCCTCTGCGAGGAGCAATGGAATCTATTTCATCCAAGAACACTATGCACGGCGATGACTGCCTGGCTTTTTTGAAAATCATCCTTATTGCTTTCTCGCTCTCGCCCACCCATTTGCTCATTATCTCTGGGCCTCGAATGCTTATGAAATTCGCTTGGCTCTCAGTGGCGGCAGCCTTCGCTAAGAGAGTTTTCCCCGTTCCCGGTGGGCCATAGAGGAGTATTCCTCGGGGTGCCCTTATCCCCATTTTTTCGAATTTTTCGGGATTCTTCAACGGTAGCTCCACCGCTTCTCTGAGAATTTTCTTCGCTTCCTCAAGATCTCCTATGTCTTCCCATCTCACTGACGGGATTTCAATCATTACCTCCCTTAGAACCGTTGGCTCTATCTTCTTGAGGGCTTCCATGAAATCATGTCGGGTTACTTTCATATTTTCGAGGGTTTCGGTTGGTACGGGCTTATCCAAATCGATTTCAGGAAGGTATCTTCGCAAAGCGTTCATTGCCGCTTCCCTCGCCAATGCTGCCAAATCCGCGCCAACGAACCCGTGGGTTATCTCGGCCAGTTCGTCCAGGAGATTATCCCTCTCTTTCTCATCTCCTTCGATTGGCATACCTCTTGTGTGGATTTGCAAAATTTCTTTTCGACCTTTCTTGTCGGGAATTCCGATTTCCACCTCTCGATCAAATCTTCCGGGCCTACGAAGCGCCGGGTCTAAGGCGTCTATTCTGTTTGTGGCACCTATCACTATCACGTGCCCTCGCTTCCGCAACCCATCCATTAGGGTTAGAAGTTGGGCCACCACTCTTCTCTCCACCTCTCCCGTCACTTCTTCCCTCTTCGGAGCGATTGAATCTATTTCGTCGATGAATATTATGCTCGGTGCGCTTTTCTGTGCATTCTGAAAAATTTCCCTCAGTCTTTGCTCGCTCTGGCCGTAGTATTTGCTCATGATCTCCGGGCCGTTTATCACGAAGAATGCGGCGTTGCTCTCGTTTGCCACCGCCTTTGCTATAAGCGTTTTCCCCGTACCGGGAGGACCGTGAAGTATGACCCCCTTTGGCGGATTTATTCCCAATCTTTCGAATAGTTCTGGATGCTTAAGCGGGAGTTCAATCATCTCCCTTACTTTTTGAAGCTCGTTCTCCAATCCCCCTATGTCCTCATATGTTACATGCTCCATTCCGCTCTCTTCAAATTCTCCAGGAGCTTCGTCTCGTACCTCTATTTCTGTTTTGAATCCGATTTGAACCACTTTGCGGGTAGGCATCGTCTTAACGACTTTGAAGAGTATTCCCGCCCTGCCAGCGAGGGTTATGTTGGGAACAACTATTTCATCTCCCTCCACCACGGGCCTTTTTAGAAGAACCTTCTTTATGAATTCCCCTATTCCTTCCCCGAACCTAAGGCGCTGGTTTTTCCCGATGAGTGGTGCCAATATTATTTTGTCCGCTTCTATGGTGTCTGCTTTTCTCACCTTAACCTTATCGCTTATGGTGACCTTTGCGTTTCTCCGTATATAGCCGTCGATTCTTATTATGCCCTTCCCCTCATCCTCCTGCTTCGCTCGAAAGACTCTTGCGGCCGTCAACCTGGCGCCTTCAATCTCGATGACATCTCCCACTTCTACGTTCAGAAGGATACGGGTATTCGTGTCCAACCTTGCCCTTCCA
>JALWEL010000107.1 GCA_027014065.1 DHVE2 group archaeon | reverse complement strand
ACTATGAAAAAATATTTGGGTGATCAGATATACAATCAAAATAAAACAAAGCAAGCCTTAAAAGAGTTGAATAGCATAGATACGCTCTTATGGCTATGGAATAATGATTATAAAATAAGAGAGGGGAAATTTTTCAATAAACGAATATCACTATGGCTAATAAAAAGGAAAATCGCAAAAAATAATAAAATATGGGTTAATGATGAGAAATATCTTAAAGAAATCCAAAAAAACAAAGAGAGATTTCAAAGATGTTATAATGAAATTAAAAGTGACCGACATTCAAATGAAGAAATATTAGAAGCGTGCATTACTAAAAAAGCTAATGATAAGGAGGCCGCCGACGATGAGTGAGTGGGAAGGGTGTGAGAAGCCGGTCATCGAGAGGCTCGTGGAGAGAGGATGGGAGTACGTGCCCGGGGCGGAGCTGCGCCTCGGGGGCGAGGAGCTGGTAATCGAAGAGCTGCGCGAGTTCGTGGCTCGGGATGCAAGGGAAAGGGGGATAGAAATAAAAGATGAGATGTTCAATCAAATTCTCTTAGCGCTCAGGGGCAAGCAGGGAATGGAGGGATACAGGGAGACGCTCAACGTGATAAAAGATGGATTCATCGCGATGGATGTACGGGGCAAGGGAATAAGAACTGTGCGCATTATTGATTACGAGAACACGGAGAAAAATAAATTGGTGGTGAGCAATCAGGTCACGTTTTTCACTGCGGACGGAAGAGAAAAAAGATTGGACGTGGTTCTATTCGTGAACGGCATTCCTTTGGTTGCTATAGAGTGCAAGAATCCAGTTGGCTCGCAGGACTGGTACGATGCATATAAACAATTAATCGGCTACGAGCACGCACTTCCTGAGCTTTTCAGGTACATTCAATTGAACGTGGCAATTGGATCAAAGGCTCGGGTTTACGCCACCATGCCGTGGTCCTCCGGAGAGAGAAAGAGGATAAAATGGGGCATCGGCGAGTTTGACGAGCTCAACGCCATTGCGGATCTTCTCACTCCGGGCACCCTTTTAGACATCATAAAAAATTTCGTTTTCATCCTCAATTACCGTGGGCAAACCGTGAAGCTCATGCCCCGGTTCATGCAGTACAGGGCCAGCAACGGAATTTACAAAGCGGCCATCGAGGGCAAGCGCGGGGGCGTGGTCTGGCACTGGCAGGGGAGCGGTAAGACCTTCACCATGATCTTCGCCGCTTACAAGCTCTACACCGACCCGAGATTTCAAAAGCCCACTGTGTTCTTCGTAATGGATCGATTGGAGTTGGAGAGCCAATTTTTAGAGTTTTTGGAAGGCTTCGATTTCGGCGGCAAAATCACGGTTGAAGATGTGCGCAGCATCGAAGCTTTAGAGCGCATTCTGAAGTTTGACGGGGGCAGGGGCAAGCGTGGGTTCTTCGTTCTTCTGATTCACAAGTTCAAGGAGAAGGGCGGCATAGATTTGGACGAGTTGGAGAAGATGCAAATCGTTGAGAGGGAGAACATATTCGTGTTCGTCGACGAGGCACACAGGACCCAGTACGGAATACTGGCCGCGAGGATGCGAAGAGCTTTAAAAAACGCGAAGTTCTTCGCCTTCACGGGAACTCCGCTGCTCAAGAGCGACAACAGAAACACGTTCCGGGAATTCGGAGACATTTTGGATCGGTATTTCATCGAGCAGAGCGTTAAGGACGGCTACACGGTGCCCATAGTGTACACTTTCGCCAAGGAACAGGGTATACATCTAAATATGGAAGAGTTGAAAAAAGCGGTTGAAGAGCTCACTGAGAAGGAGGAGGAAGAGGTCAAGAAGAGATTGCGTCCCACGCGGGAGTTCATGAAGAATGAGAGCAGGATGCGCAAAATCTCAAAGAGCGTCGTCGATGATTTAGTGAACAACAGGAGATATAAGGGCATGCTGGTTGCGGTGGATCGCGGTGCGTGCGCTTTGTATAGGAAATACATAATGGAGTTCGTAAAGAAAAATTACCCGCATCTCTACGAAAAATACGGCGAGGGATTTGCTGAGATCGTGATGACCTACTCCCCGGGCAAAGAGAAGGAGAAAATCGTGGAAGATTATCGCAAAGAGGTGGAAAAAAGGTACGGGGCGCAGTGGGGGGACGTGAACAAAAATCTCCGGGAAGATTTCAAAGACGAGCAAAAGAATCCGCGGTTAATTATAGTTACCGATATGCTCCTAACGGGCTACGACGTGCCAGTGCTCGAGGTGATGTATCTGGACAAAATCATGAACGGACACAATCTACTTCAGGCTATAGCGCGGACCAACAGGCCTTACAGGGATAAGGGGTTCGGCGTAGTCGTGGACTATGTGGGTATATTCCGCATATTCAAAGAAACGCTGAGAAGGTACTACGCGGTGAGCGATGAAGACGTGGAACACGCCGCGCTCTCCGTGGAGCTGCTTCGCGAGATGTTAGTTAAAAATTTAGACTCGTTTTGCGAAGAGTTCCCGTACATATGCGAAAACTCGGAGTCATTGGATAATGGGGATCGCCAGAGCTTATACGATGCGCTGTATCGTGTCTATCAAGATGGAAAGGAGAACGAATACGAAAAGAGATACAGAGAAATAAGAAAGATATGGAACGCGCTGGGGGGCGATGCAATAAAAGCGAGAAAAAGGGAGCTGCAATTGTTCCGTGCAATCTCGGCGGTGTACATACTCCACAGACGCGAGCGCCGCGAGCCCGTGCCCGGCGATGTGATAAAAGCCATTGAAGATATAAGCGAGAAGATAAGAACTTCAAGCTCCGTGAGGATGGTTAGAAAGCGGGGAGAGATAATAATAATCGGCGAGTCTTTTTTGCGTGAGGTGGAGCGGTCATCTGTGAATGTGGAAAAGATAGTGGATATGACCGCAATTCTCAGCATGTTCGTTGCCACCGTGCGCGGCGATGCCGTTAAGCAGAGCATTTACGGGGATCTGGTGGATTACATAGAATCGGCCATAGAGCGCTGGAAAGAGCGAAAATCGACATTTGAGGAAATTTACCGGGAAGAGAAGAAGGCGATAGAGAAGATAATCAGAGAGCAGGAGAAAATAGCAAAGCTCAACATCTCTCCGGCGGAGTACGCCATAATAAAATCTGTATCCGAAGCTCTGAAAGACAAGGACGTGGCGCCGGTGCTCCACGAACTGTTAGAGGGGATAAAGGATGATGGCTTATTATTCAGGGGCTGGAACATGAAGATGGATGTGGTTAAGAAGATAAGGGAGAGGGTAAGAAAGCGCATTCTGAGGTACATGGTTTCCAAGGAAAAATACGACGGTGCGCTATTAGACAAGATTGTTGATGACATAATGAAGATGCTTCCGTATCTGGAGGTACGGGCATGAAAGTTATACGGAGAGCGGTGAAAAACCCCCGGATCGAGTTAGTGGATGGGGAAATAATTGTTATTGCTCCGCGTGGCGTGGACGTGGATGAATTAATTGCGAAGAAAAAAGAATGGATCGAGCGAAATCTAAAGAAAATAAACGAAGCGCGGGAAAAGGCGAGAAGAGAAATAAAAAAGAGCGGGGTGCGAATTTTAGACAAATACTACAAAATAAAAAGGGACTGCAATAACGCGGGAATCTCAGGCTCTTACGTGCACGTGTGCAAAAAGAACAGCAATTCGCTAAGGAAAGAGCTAAGAGAAATGCTCCGGGATGATATGAGCAAAAGGGTATTGCGATTCTCATCGAAATTAAACGTGAAATACGAGAAAATTTTCATCAGAGAGCAAAAAACGAAATGGGGCACGTGCTCATCCAAAAAGAACATCAGTTTCAATCTGAGCCTGATTTTTCTGCCCGAATGGTATCGAGATTATGTAGCGGCTCACGAGGTGGTGCATCTCCTGTACATGAATCATGGCCGCCAGTTCAAAGCCACGCTGAAGAAATTGAAAGTTAGAATTCCAAATTGTGAGGAGCAGCTATACGCGTGGTACTACGCGCGGGAATCGAAAGAGAGATTGAAGCTCTGAACCCCGTGCTTCTCGCATGTGCTCTTTATTTTATCCATAATCTCTCTCTTTCTCTCTTCGGAGATGAAGCTCGCCAGTATGGAATTGGAAGCGAGGATGCATATTTCCTCCGGGGTGAGATTTAAAGCTCTTTGAATCGCGGTATAATTTTCATTCACGTATCCTCCGAAATATGCGGGGTCGTCGGAGTTTATGGTGGCCATGATTCCGCGCTTCAAGAATTCTCTAACCGGGTAATTTTTCAGCTCAGGGATTACGTTCAGCTTTTTGTTGGAAAGCGGGCACATGGTCAGCGGGATCCTCTCTCTCGCAAGGAACTCCATTAGATTCGGGTCTTCAATCGCTTTAACTCCGTGATCTATGCGCTCAACGTTGAGAATTTCTATGGCTTCCCAAATATATGAAGGAGGCCCTTCTTCACCCGCGTGGGCAACGCGCAGCAGCCCCATTTCCTTCGCAATCTCGAAAGCTTTCGAGAATTTCGACGGGGGGTTGCCAAGTTCGGCGGAATCCAAGCCCACAGCTTTAATCTCATGGATATACGAGGTTGTCTCGTCTAACACACGTATTGCATTCTCCTCCGGCAAATCCCGAAGGAAAGAGAGTATGAGATTTGAAGAAATCCCCAAATTTCTACGTACGTCTTTAATTGCGGTGATTATTCCCTCAGTGAAGGTTTCGAATTTTACTCCTCTTCTGATATGAGCCTGAGGATCATAGAATATTTCCGCGTGCACAACGTTGTTTTCCTTCGCCTTCTCAAAGTAGTGCTTGGTCAAATCGTAAAAATCCTCCTGAGTTCTCAGGGTGTCGGTTCCCTTGTAGTATATGTTCAAAAAATTCTGTAAATCCTCAAAGCGATACGCCCTTTTTAGCTCTTCGGCACTCATGCCCATGGACATTCCGTTTCTCTTGGCGAATTCGAGCATCAGCTCTGGCTCTAAAGTTCCCTCTATGTGCAGATGCAGCTCCGCTTTTGGAATTGAATGAATGAGTTCGTTGAGAGGCATAAAAGTCCCAATAAGCACTTGAATAAAAATGTTTTGATTAATTTTTGTATTTGAACGTGAAAGATTTATCCTCGCATCCATTTACCCGTTTATGATATTGCACCACTGGGACACCGATGGTATAACCTCGGCGGCCATATACATGGATCTCTTCGGCGAGGATGAGCATTACACACCAAAGATAGGCAATTATTATCTGAACGAGGAAGATATGGATTATCTGCGAGGGTTCGATTCAATCGTTATTTTGGATATGAATTTGCCCGATTCAAAAGAGCTGTGCGGAAATGCGGAATTGAAGATATACGATCATCACCGGGCCGAGAGGATTGAGTGCGCGGCGGAGCATTACAATCCGTATCTCTGGGGCAAGCATTATCCATCGTGCACCACCGTTCTATGCGAGAGATTCGGGTACAAGTTCAACCACTTGGTTGCGTTGGGCATCGTGGGCGACATGGGTCCGAAGGCTAAGGAGCTGAAGGAGTGGAAGCTGATAGAGAAGGTAATGGAAGAATACCGAATAACATGGGAAGATTTAGAGACCGCCGTAGCGCTTTTGGATTCCAGCTACAAGCTCAATAAGAGGTCTGAAGTGTTAGAGAACGTGCACCGCGCCAAGGATTTGCGTTCTCTTTTAGAAGATGATACTCTCAGAAGCAACGTGGAAAAGATAAATGTGGAAATTCATCGCTGGGCTCAGCGGGCTGAGAGCATGGGCTCGTATTATTTTTTGAAGATGAGAACCCCGTACCACATAATCTCATCGGTCACGAGGGAAATAGCGTGGGGTATGGGTAAGAGGGCAATTGTGGTCAACGAGAAGGAAGACAGGGACGAGTTTTACATTCGCTCCCCCCATGAAAATTTCAACGCAATTCCCCTCATAGAGTACGCTCGGGAAAAGGGATACAGAGCAGGCGGTAAGAGAGAGGTTATGGGCGCAGTGCTTCCAAAGGGAAAGGGAGAAGAATTCGCCATGGAAATCGTCAAAATTCTCGGGTGGTAAAATTAAAAGGGGGAAAAATTAAATAGGTTGGAAAATTATTCTCGCCCATGGATTTGAGGGTGATATTCGATACCAAGCATCGTGCTTACTGGAACATGGGGTTTGACGAATCTCTTCTCGCGCATTTAGACGAGATTGGGCCAACATTGAGACTCTACGCCTGGGAGCCTCCGGCCGTGAGCATTGGCTATTTTCAGAGCATGGAGGAGGAAGTGAATGTGGATAAAGCGAAGGAATTAGGGGTGGATTTGATAAGGAGAATCACGGGGGGCGGAGCGGTTTACCACAAATACGAGCTCACCTATTCCATCGTGCTTCCGGCGTTCAAGGGGCGAATTTTAGATTCATATCGCGTTTTGGACATGGCCATAATAAAAGCCCTAAAAAAATTGGGGCTGGAGGCGGAGCACCACGGAATAAACGACGTTATTGTGAACGGGAAAAAGATATCCGGCAACGCGCAAACCAGGAAATATGGAGGGTTATTGCAGCATGGAACTCTGTTGATAGATGTGAACGTGGAGGAGATGTTCGAAATCCTTAGGGTTCCCGAGGAGAAATTGAAAGATAAGATGATAGATGATGTGAAGCATCGCGTAACCTCGCTTAAGAGTGAAGGTGTAGATGTGGAATTCGAAGAGTTGCAGAAATTGATGGCCGAGGGATTCCATGAGGCTCTGAACGCCAATATTTACGAGGAGGACGTGCCGCAAAAAATTTATGATTACGCTCATTCGCTGGAGGTGAACAAGTATGCAACCCACGAGTGGAATTTCAGAAGGTAAATTCGATTACAAGGCCGGAAAGCTCATAAAGGTCCGAGCGGTTTTCGAGGGGGACAAAATAAAAGAGATAAAAATCACAGGGGACTTTTTCCTGCATCCCGAGGAGAAGATAGAGGAAATTGAAGCGAGCCTCAGAGGAAAGAGAATAAACGAAATTGAGGAAACGCTCAGAGAGAGCATGGGCGGCGCGGAGTACGCGGGCATATCCCCCGAAGACCTCACGTACGCGATCAGAGAAGCGTGGAAGCGGAGAAAATGAATATAGAAGATTACAGGGACATGATTCCCGATTTTGAAAAATTCGTGGCGAGGATGAATGAGCCGCAGCCATACTGGCTCCGCGTGAACACTTTGAAAATCACAGAGGACGAATTGATTCATAGATTGGAAGATAAAGGGTTCGTGCTGGAGAGATTCGCGGGGATGAACGCATACCGGATAAAAAATATGCCAGTGAAGCATCCTGGGGCCACGGTGGAGCATTCCCTCGGTTATTACTATGTTCAGGATTTTTCTTCCATGGTGCCAGCTCTTCTACTCTCTCCTTCGCCCGGGGAGCTTGTGCTGGACATGGCCGCTGCACCGGGGAGCAAGACCACTCTGCTGGCGGAATTGATGAAAAACACGGGAACCATAGTGGCCAACGATGTAAGCGACAATCGAATAAAAGCGCTGGCCGCAAACATTGAAAGGTTGGGGGTGAGCAACGCGGTAATCACAAAGGGCGATGCTACATCTCGAAGGTTCGGCGCCAAATTCGATAAGATTCTGCTGGACGCCCCATGCACCGGCGAGGGCACTTACAGGAAAAATCAAAAGGAGAGAATGCCCAACTTGAGCGACCACATAAGGATGTCGAAAATACAGAAAAATATGTTGAAGAACGCGGAGAGGCATCTGAAAGAAGGGGGTATTTTGGTTTATTCCACATGCACATTCAACCCGCTGGAGAATGAGGAAGTGGTGCAGTACGGCGTGGAAAAATTGGGATTGAAAATTGAAAATGTGGAACTCGCGATTCCCCACGATAAAGGGGTGAGCTCGTGGAGAGAGCGGAGCTTTGAGAAGGTGAGCGATAAGATGATACGCATATACCCGCATCGCATCGACACGGGAGGGATGGTAATTGCAGTTCTCAAAAAATAATTCGTATCGAGAGTATTTCATCGAGAGGTTCGGAATAGGAAATGAGATAGAAAAATACGATTTTTACGAGTTTGCCCAGAGCGTTTGGGCATATTCAGGCGAGTACTACGAGGACAAAAAAATCGAAGTAATGGGAATTCGGGCGCTGAGAATTAAGAAGGTCTACAAACCTACCACGGCGTTCCTTCGAATAATTGGCCGTTACGCCACCAAAAACGTAATATCCCTTTCATCGAACGATGGAATGAAATTTTTGAAGGGTGAAAACATCGATGGGGTTTGCGGGAATACTCGGGGATATGTGGTTGTTAAATCGGGCAGCGATGTTTTGGGCTGCGGGCTCTGCGCTGGAAAGCTCATGAGCCAGATTCCCAAAAAATACAGGATAGGGGAGACATGGCTATAATCCCAATTCTTTCAGAATTTCTTTGAATCTCTCCACGTTTGTTTGAACGCTCACGTATCTCGGTCTGAATGGGCATTTTTCTTCCTTCTCGGAGATGAAGATAACGTAGGTGCCTATTTCCCTCGCTATTTTTTCGATGTCCACCTTATCCATTCCTATTAGCGGACGGTACACGGGCATCTCATTTCCAATTTGCGCGGAGTACATGTTGTTGAGGGTCTGCGATGCTACCTGCCCCAGCGAGTCGCCGGTTATTATTCCCAACGCTCCTATTTTCTTCGCATATTTCTCCGCTTCTTTCAGCATTAGGTACTTGCAGAGCACGCATGTCCACCGCTCTTTTCTCATATTTTCCAATTTTTCCGCGTATTTTCCCAGAATATCTCCGTGGGGAATCACTTCAAGCTCGATTTCCCGCGGTGAGAATTCGCTTAGCTTCTCCACGTATTTTCTCACCTTTTTCTCCCCTATCTCTCCCTGAGAGAAGTGGAGCGCCGAGATCTCAGCGCCTCTCCGGAGCATCATGAATCCCGCCACCGAGGAATCCATGCCCGGCGAAATCAATAGGAGGAGCTTGCCCGCTGAACCCACGGGGAGCCCGCCCACGCCTCGATTTTTCGAGAAGAACACGAAAGCCTTCGAGTTGATTATCTCTATGCCAACTATGAGTTCCGGATTTTTCAAATTAACTTTCCATTTGAATTTCTCCACTATGAAGCTTCCGACTTCTTCGTTGATCTCAGGGGACTTTTTCGGAAAGGACTTATCCACCCGATGCGCTTCCACCTTGAAATCCTTGGGGTTGTAATTTTGCAGTTCCTTCTGAAGATAGGAAAAAACTTCCTCGTACTCCATCTCATCTGCGAGGGAATAGGACACGATTCCGGGCACTTTGGAGAGCGAGCCGTCAAGATTTTCGCCGTAAATTAAAATTCTTCCCCTAACGAGTTCTATCTTCGCTTCTTTCCCGTCTTTTTTTATTTTTTTCTCTATATTCTTGATTAGTAGTTCTTCGAAGAACTTCCTGTTGCGGCCCTTCAATCCTAACTCTCCATAGCGGACGATGTACATCGTTCTTTTATCTTCTCATTGGTTAAATATTTTCCCCCGTTGGTAACTCAACCTTAATATATGCGCATCTCATCTCTATTTGATGAAATGGAAGGATGCGCTGTTCCTCATGGTCGTTATTCTCTCATTTCCCCTGTACTACTTCATGCTCCAAAACACATCCAATGTTATTCTTCTCACTTTCAACTTTCTGGTAGGAATTTACCTTTTAGTCACCGGAAGCGATTACTTCGTGGAGGGGGCCGCGAGCATAGCCGCTCATCTGAAAGTGAGCGAGCACACGATAGGGTTGACAATCGTCGCCCTGGCCACTTCTCTGCCAGAAATGTCTGTCTCGGACATTGCATCTTTCTACGGGCATCCGGAAACTTCTTGGGGTAACGCGGTGGGGAGCAACATCGCCAACATAGGATTGGTTTTAGGCATAGCAGCCATAATCATGCCCCTGGCGCTTTCGAAGTACATAAGGAGGGATGCGATAACACTCACCTTAGTTACCGGGCTTCTCCTTTTCTTCGTTTTCATATTCAACCAGATAACGTGGTGGATGGGCATTGTGTTTGTGGTTATTTACGGAATTTATCTCAACGATATCCACGGCCGAAAGGAAGAGGTGGAGGAAATCACACCGGAGAAAAGCATGCTCCTCTCGATAATTTACACTATATTCGGGGCATTTGGTATTGTGTGGGGCGCCAACATCCTCGTGGATTCTGCTGTTTTTCTTTCTTTGCTCTTCGGAATTCCGGAAATAATCATAGCTGCAACAGCAATCGCCGTTGGCACATCTCTACCGGAACTTGCCACCACAATATCTGCGACTATAAAGAAAAAGCACGGAATTGCGGTGGGAAATATAATTGGGAGCAACATATTCAACACTCTAATCGTTGTTGGAACTGCAGCTCTGATAAATCCAATAAAGCTCCAAACAAATTCCCTCATTTTGACGTCATCATTTTTAGCTCTTCTCACCACCATGGTTCTTCTATTCGCCCTGCGGAGAAAAATATCGAAGATTGAGGGTGTGGCATTTCTCATCACCTACGGAATTTTCCTATTATTCCTCGTAGTTTAGCCTCGATATGAACTTGCTCAGGGGCATGCCATCCTCCCAGTGCATTATGTAATTGCCGTCCCGAGTGAGAGAAATTTTCGGAAGAATTCCGTAAATGTACTTTGCCCAGCCCTGAAACTCGGAGTCCATGGGCAATGTGAATATTCTCCACGGGTCTCCTCGGTAAGATTTCAGGCGATAGGCGTAAAGGGCGATTACTCCAGCGCGGGAGCATTCTTTCACGATGTCCTCCGCCTGCCTCTGCCCTCTCCCGCGATTTTGCGTGAATCTCAACGTTTTATCCTTTGAGGATTTCACTTCTATGGGGAACGAGTAATCGTGCCTTATCGCTATAAGATCAATCCCAAATGAGCCGGCGGCGCGAAGCACTAAGAACGGTTTTTGAATCATGCTCTCATAATTTTTCCTCTCCTCCTCGCTCATCCCCTTGGACATCTTTTTTATCGTTTTTTCCTCTCCTGCTAAAATTCCCTTCAGTTCCCGCTCGTAA
>JALWEL010000106.1:2364-3498 GCA_027014065.1 DHVE2 group archaeon | reverse complement strand
TTTCTTTTTCTCTAATTCTTCCAGCGGCTTTTTTCTCTCTTCTATGTAATCTTCCGCGTCTTTTATCTCGCCCTCGATTCTCTCTATTTCTTCGTTCCAAAACGATACCTTGTCCAGCTCCCTTTCTAAAGAATCTACCACTATATCCACGTTGTCCCTCGCGACTCGGTACTCGTCTAACTTGAATATCTTCCTTATTACTTCCAATCTTTCTTCGTCTTTTCCCTCCAGTATGCTCTTCATTGTCTCCTGCGGGGTATAAATCGCGTAAGTGACTATTGGCAAACTCTTTCTCTTCTTAGAGGACACGTTCAATCCAATTAGATTCAGCACGTAGGTTCTTATTTCTTCGCTGGTGAGCATCTTCTTGCCCTGCGGAGTTAGCACATATGATTCGTTGTTGCTTATCCTCTTTCCCTTCTTCACCAACGACCGATATATTTCGTAATCCTCGCCGCCCACTTCGAATTTTATCCTCACGTGCCCCTCCGTCGCTCCCTTTCTCAACAGGTTCTGATAAAAATTGGGCGTGGAATTTCCGAATAATGCGAATTCTATGGCCATGAGTATACTCGTCTTCCCGCTTCCGATGTCTCCCTCGAAAAGCACGGTGCCCTTCGGAAATCTCACCATGGTTTTCCTGTGGCTACGAATATTTTCCAGCTCAATCTCTTTTATGATCATGAGAATCACCCGAAATCGAACAGGCTCACCGGCTTTTTCTCCTTCCCTTCGGGTTTGGGTTTGTTTTTCTCCATTCTCTTTTTCAGTGCCTCGTCAATTAAAGGCTTAGCGGTGCTCCAAATCCTCTCGGCGAAGTCCCTTTTGTTCTCTCCCTCCATCTTCTCGCTTTTCAGCACGTGAAATAAGCTTTTAGTGAAATCCACTCCGAAATCAGAAATCTCCTCGAATACCCTGTTTTCTATGTCTTCTTGAGTCTCGCCGGGAACGGAAATGCTCTTTCTCTCCTTCGTGCTCAGGGCATAAGTGTTGAGAAGAACATCCAGCGCGGTCTTCTCTATCTCTTCCCTTATCTTCCTGAAGTTTATGTCTGCAATCTTCCCTGAACTCAGCTCGCCGCGGACCTTCAATATGACCACTCTGTTTCCGTGGTCCTTCTTTCCATAGTCCAAT
>JALWEL010000106.1:0-2354 GCA_027014065.1 DHVE2 group archaeon | reverse complement strand
TAGTCCAATAGCTCTTCTTCCACCCTGCTTGCACTCTTGCCCGTGGCGTCGTATATCTTTTTCTCGAATTCGCACACTTTTATCGGTATGAATCTGGGCTTGAAATCTTCCACAATGTAGAACCCCTTTTCTTTCTCTCCGATTACGTCCAAATCGTTGTAAGTGGCCCCGAACAGAGCGCCTGTGTATCTCAAAGGAGAACCATTAAAATCGTACTCGATTCTCTCGTGCAGGTGCCCCCCGGCGTAGTAATCGAAGCCCTTGGGGAACTTGGATATGGGCACTGCATTTTTGTCCGCTAAATAATCGGGTTTCAACTCGTAAATTGTTGTGTGAAATATGAAGATTTTCGGATTCGGAATATCTTCTAAAAATTCCATGTCCAGCGCATCCTCCGTGAAGTAGCGAACTTCCATGGCAGAGGTCATGCCCGGCATGCCCACCAACCGCACTCCCGTTTCGTCTTCGATGGGAAGCAACCGAATCTTTCCATCCTGCATCACGTATCTCACTACCTTCTTGAAGAGGCCAGTCTCGGCCAGAACATCTAAAAGGGAAGTCGTGCCAGCGGAGAAGTCGTGGGAGCCGTAAACTACGTAAATCCTTATCCCTTCCTCCTTAGCTCTTTTCATTATCTCCACGGACCTCTTAACGATGTCCATGTCCGGCAGGGGATTGTGATACAGATCCCCAGCGATTATGATGAAATCCACACCCTCGCTTATGCTCTTCTCTATGGCCTCCTCGAATGCTTTGAGATTCAACTCTCTGAGTGTTTTGCTCTTGCTGAACGCGCCTAAATGTGCGTCTGCTATGTGCGAGAATTTCATCGGGTAATCTTATCCCCTTTCAGTATTTAACATTAATCATGAATGTTCGGCGTGAGAGCCGGTAACATTTAAATAATAGTAAAGTAATTCACCACGGGGATTAAAATGATGACCGAATCAACAGAACTCATAGGACTTGAAGTGTATACGGATAAGGGCTATTTGCTTGGCACGGTAGAGGATATATTGATTGATATCGAAGAGCACAAAATTTACGGGCTGTATATAGAGCGTTCCAATCCGCTTTTGGTGGAAGACGGCGTGCCCGTTTCCGTGCCGTATCGCTGGGTTAAGGCAGTTGGCGATGTGATTCTCCTGAAGAAGTTCCCGTCCTACGTGGGAGTATCTTCTGTGTGATTTTTCACGATATTTTTACCTGTGGGCGAAGTACCCCACTATTTTTCCCGCTTCCCTGTAAATTTTGCAGAATCCGAAGCGCTCGAACTGAACCACTTTTCCGATGCTCTCTTCAACCAGTGGCTCTGCTACGCCATTCATCACTCTCCCGTCGGTCATTCTGATCTCTGCGGCCATGGAATTTTCCGGGCACCAGTGTATAATTTTCGCACCTCTTTTTATAACGGACACATCGTTGCCATTGTATATCCCATCATCTCCATTCTTTTCCACGTTGCACAGGTCCTTAAGGCGAATGATCTGCCCATCTTTCAATGAATCCCATTCTTCCTTCACGACGAACACGCGCACCGGCTTTTCCAGTTTGTATTCTCTGAATCCCATGTCCTCGCTTGGATGATAGGGCGCCTTCGCCTCCAATCCCTCTACTCCCTTGATTTCAATTTTTTTCGGGTTCCAAACGAAGAAATATCGCTTCGCAATCGGATCAACAATTTCGCGATTGTACGCGTATAGGTTATCCCATGAGAATTCGATATCCACGGATTTCAGACCGACTTCGATCCAGTATCTCCTTATCGCTTCCGGCTGGATGCCTCTCTTTGCGAGGGCGCGGAGAGTACCCAAACGGGGGTCATCCCAGCCCGTGAACTCTCCTTTTTTAATTCCCTCTTTTATCAGCGAAGTCTTGAGAATCGTGTCCTTCATGGTGATCCAGCCATAGTGAATATAAACGGGCTTTTTCCATCCGAAGTAATCGAACATGTACTCTTGGCGGTACGTGTTATTCAGATGATCTTTGCCACGAAGCACATGTGTAAGAGCTAATTCGTGATCATCCACCGCCACCGAGAAATTCATGAGCGGGTAAACGATGTACTTGTTTCCAACGCGGGGATGCTCCACATTCTTCACTATCCTAAACGCGGCCCAGTCCCTAATTGCAGGATTCGGATGGTTCAAATCGGTCTTGACGACATAAACCGCCTCTCCCTCATCGTAATCTCCGTTGAGCATCTTATCCCATCTCTCTAATTGCTCCTCCACCGGTAATTCTCGGTCCACCGTGGGCTTCCCCTCGTTCTTCAACTTCCGCCATTCTTCCGCGGGCACGGTGGTGATGTACGCTTTGCCCATCTCCAACAATTTGTGTGCGTAATGATAGTA
>JALWEL010000105.1 GCA_027014065.1 DHVE2 group archaeon | reverse complement strand
GCTACGTATCCCGCAAGGACCTATTTAACATATTATCGGAGATGAAAGAATACAGGCAGCTGGCTGGAGAGATAAAAAAGATTTACCAGCTCATTTCCAAGTGGAACGTTGATCTCCCAGAGGCGTGCAGGCTCGTGGCCGAGAACACTCCCAGCGAGCAACTAAACGATTTTCTGATAAGAATGGCTCACGCCGTTGAATCGGGGGAAACGGCTGAGAGCTTCTCAAAGAACGAGCAAAAGGCGGCAATAGAGGAGTACGCGATAAAATATGAAAACGCTGTATCATCCATAGGAATATTGAACGAAATATACCTCGCAAGCGTATCGTCGGCTCTGTTTTTTATAACAGTTGCTGCCATCCTCCCCATGTTAATGGGAGGAGATTTCACTCCATTTTACATCTCCTTACTCCTATTCGTTGTCATTGAAATTGGTGTGTTTTACTACATATACGTATCAGTTCCATGGGAGCACGTTTGGGAGACTTCCTCATTCAACACAAAAATCAAATTAGAACTGCGAAGGAAGCTTCTTCAAGGAATTCTGCTTTGTATTCCAACCGCCATCGTAGCTATATTCCTTCCAATCCCAGTGGAGATAAAAATAGCGCTTTCAATAACCCCGCTTCTCATCCCTGGATACTACGCAACCAAAATGGAGGAGATCATCAAGAGAAAGGAGATGTTTTACTCGCCGTTCATCCGTTCTCTGGGAACAAGTGCATCTGGAACGGGGAAAGAGACAACCTTTGCCCTTAAAAAGCTCAGGTTCTACAAATTCGGGCCGCTAACTGAGAACATAAACGATTTGTACAAGAGATTGGCACTGAGAATTGATAAGCGTTTGGCTTGGAAAATATTCGGCGCCGAAACGGGAAGCGATCTAATTTCAAAGTTCAACGATCTCTACGTGGACGGCACGGAAGTTGGAGGCGATGCAAAGAGCATAAGCAAGATAATCAGCGACAATTTCATCAAAATCATATCCCTCAGAAAAAAGAGGTTTTTGGCGGCGTCCACCACATCGGGCCTTCTTTACGGCTCGATGATATTCATCACATTTCCCCTCTACGTGCTCATATGGGTTGTGACCCTCATGGGAAGAATGTTCGCGGAGATTGCCCCGATCACCGAGCAATACACCTTCTTATCCCTATTTTACGGAAGCATGTTGGGCGTGGATATCCTGAGAATATTGCTGTACACCATTGTGTTTATTCATATAGTGATTGCAACGGCCATAAAAAAAGTCGTTTCCGCTTCAAGCAATATAAAAGTCCTCTACGACATAGTCATCATGACATGGGTAGCCGCGATAACAGCGGTGCTTACCTACTACGTGATCGGGAGTATTCTTCTCTGAGCTTTCTGTAATCTGTGTTGGAAATTATCTTCACATTTCTCTCCTTCCCATCAGCCGGTATTGTAAGAGGGATTCGAAGTGCATCTTTTCCTCCGATTACAATTTTCATCTTCACATTTCCGCTTGCAGAGGGTTTTATCATCACATAAAATTTTTCCACGCCACCAGCTCTTCTAAATTTTTTTAACCCGTACTTAACATTGCCAAAAACCTGAATTTTTGGATTTGTCATCCCCCTCAGGTACAAAACAAGCCTGGAGACCCTATCTGGAGAAAATAACCTGTCCAAAAGAATCGCATACTCTACCTTTTTCTTAGGTATCGAACCGTATATGTTGTCGAAAAGGCTCTTGTAATTGAGCATTACCTCAAAATTTCTCTTAACATAGGCCATTTTCATCTTTGTGTATATTTCCACGAGCCTTTTCCTCTTTTCCATACTGCTTTTAAAAGAAGAAATTTTAGACTTTGCATCATCTAAAATCTGCATGTAGTACGTAAGATTGTTGAACAGAAGTATCTCGTTGTTGGCGGCGAGCACATATTCTCCGTGCCGTGTCACATCCACTGCTAAAAGAGGGGATGAATGCTTGTAATCCCATATGATATCGTGCATGTTAAAAAAGTACAAATGTCCAGAATTGTCCACACAAACATTGTAATTGCCCACCTCGGATGACTTTATATCGGTGCATGTGCCTTCGGTGATATGCCTTTTAAGCAACGTGCCCTGCTCGTTCATTATCCTCAACCCACCACTTTCGGACAATATGATATTTCCAGACGAATCGAATCCAATCCTGGACGCGTCTTTTATCTTGTATTCCAGGATTTTTCGACCCATCCTGTTAATTAGATAAAAATCTCCGTTGTTCAGAAGCACAGCCACGCGGGAGCCGTTCCTGCTTATGGCCACATCCTTTACCTCGTCCACAAAATCCATGCCCCATTCTCTACTTCCAGTCATAAACACCCCTAAATCTATACCTTTATCTCCATAAACAACGAAATATCTACCGAGAGAATCCAGAATTATTCTATTATGCGTTTGTCTGTACACCTTATCCCACAGCACGCTCTTGAAGTTCATTATCCCTTTGATTGTTCCATCGGCTAAAAGAACAACTAAGTTGTTTTTCTCGAATGAGATATCCTTTATTTTTTTATCGTACGCGGTCTTCCAAACGAGGGTTCCGTAATGATTGTAAAATGATATTGTTTTCTGATTTGAAACAATAGCTATTTTTTTGTCCCGGATCAATTTGCATTTCACATTCCTTTCCCTTCTTTTTATTATTGTATTTCCCCTAACAATTACATAGCCATTTTCGAATGAACCAACTATCATCTCCCTATCGTTGGAAATCCCCACGCTATTCAGATATTCTCCCACTGGAATTGTTAATTCAATAGGTGCCTCTTTCATGCATATCCCCATCAATCGCTAATGCTTATGAGCGCCTCGCTGTACTCGCCCACGTTCTTCACTAACATTCGCCTCTTTTCCTTCCTAATCAATGATTCCGCCTTGCTGGAATCGTAATCCACGCTTTTCATCTTTATGTCGAATTCGAAAGGATGTATGCGAAGCATTACCTTGTACGAAGGGATGAAAACGCTGAATGGAGGATCCACGAACAGAGGTTTGAACTCGTCATATTTCTCATATAAGTCATCCAACCTATCCATATCCTGTTCCACTAACAAAGGTATCTTTATCTCCCTAACTTCTCCCGGGTAGATTTTATCTATTTTCACCTGGTCAGTCCAAGCCTCGTATCCATTTATCTCTATGGGCTCTATAACTATACCCTCCAGCGAGTACTTCATTAGATTCTTCACCTTGATTTCTTCCACGAGCCCAATTCCAGATGAGTATATACTGTACTCTATGTCCACATGGCGCCCGGGCACCATGCCCTCGTCCATGTATAAGCTGTTTTCAGACAAAGTTGTGTCGAATTCCAGCGTTATCTCTTCGTAAGGCCTTATTGGCCCTATCTCCTTGTTCATACTAACGCCCGATCCCAGAATTGGGAGGAGCTTGAACGGGCTTATCGTGTTCCCCGACGTGTTTTTGACGGTTATGGTGTAATGTAACTTCCCATTCCTTACGCGGGGAGAGATTACAAGTTTCATGTTGTAAGTGGTGAGCAAGAACTTCGCAATGTTGAATCCATGAGATTCCTTCCTCTCTTCATCCAAATCTGGGGGG
>JALWEL010000104.1:2330-3582 GCA_027014065.1 DHVE2 group archaeon | reverse complement strand
TTATTCCGTATTCTTTCAGTATTTGCTTCGCTTCGTACTCGTTCATTGCTCCCACCTCTTCAGAATTTTGCCGCGATCGTAAAGAACTCTGAGGGATTTCACCGCCCTCTCTATTGTCGGATACACGGGCACCCTGTTTTTCTCGAATTTGCGGAACATTTCCAGTGAGAATTCGCTTCCAATCACACCCACCACCATGGGCTTTCCCTTCTTTGCCCACTTGGTTATTATATCTACGAGTTTTTCGCTTATGAGGGGAGTTTGGAATAAAGCATAGACGAGAATCGCGTCCACGTTCTCATCATCGTTCAAAGCTTCCAAAACTCCGTCGTAGTCATCATCACTTGCCTGTGCCGTCATGTCTATTGGATTCTCAACCGAGGCGAATGGAACAACCTCTTCCTTTATTTTTCTCTTCGTCTCATCGCTCAGCTCAGCCATTTTCATTCCTATTCCCCTGACTTCGCTCTCGATGTAATCTGTGGTCACAACACCAACGCCTCCAGCGGAGGTCACAACCGCTATTCTCTTCCCGAAAACGGGCTTTCCGTGGGCTAAAGCTCTGGCGTAATCTACCAGCTCGATTTCATCGTAGGCGCGAATCACCCCGCATTGCTTGAACGCTCCATCCGCCACCGCGTCGCTTCCTCCTAATGCTCCAGTGTGCAGGCTCGCCGCTTTTCCACCCCGGGAAGTTCTGCCGGCTTTTAGAATCACTATCCCTTTCTTTCTGCTCACTTTCTCGGCGATCTCCATGAATTTTCTTCCATCCCGGAAGCTTTCGATGTAAAGCACCACCGATTTTGATTTGTCATCATTGCCGAAGAATTCTAAAAGCTCGTTCTCGTTCACGTCGATTCTGTTTCCCAAATTTACAAAGTATGAAAATCCAACACCGTACATGGAGAACTCATCCATAGTGAGCAATCCTAAAGCTCCGCTCTGGGTGATGAACGCAATATCTCCGTCCTCAGGGAATCTGCTTCTCTCTGGTACGATTAAAGCGGTGTTCACACCCGTGGATGGGAAAAGCACACCAACGGTGTTGGGGCCGATTATCCTTGCCCCGTATTTATCAGCGATTTCTTTCAATTTTTTCTCTCTTTCTTTCCCCTCTTTTCCCGTTTCCCCGAATCCGCCAGCGATTGGGATTATGAACTTCGACTTCTTTGCCACATCTTCGAAGATCTTAACTGTGAGCTCTGCTGGCAGAGTTATGACGCTTAGGTCAACTTCTGGAATCTCATTTACC
>JALWEL010000104.1:0-2320 GCA_027014065.1 DHVE2 group archaeon | reverse complement strand
TACCTCCCTGTAAACTTTGAATCCTAAAATCTCGCCGCCCTTCGGATTCACTGGATAAACTTTTCCACGATAATTGTGAGAAACTAAATTCTTCAGAACCACAAATCCAATCTTTTTCTCGTTGTGCGAGGCCCCGATAACCGCTATGCTCTCCGGGTTAACCAATTTTTCGAACATAAAGGGGTAATGGATTATGGGATTAAATCCCTTCGGAACCCCGGAATTAGATTTTATCCCTCAGTATCGCTAAGTCCTTCTCCAGCTCGCTCTTCTGCTTGGTCAAGTCGCTTATTCTCTGGTTGAGGAACTTAATTTCCTCTTTCAATTCTTGAATCTCCCTCTGATAGTTGCGGAACGCTTCCTCCTTCTTTCTTAAATCGTCGCTCCACTTCTCCAGCTCCTTCTTCCTGAGATTCAGTTTCTCTTCCCTCTCGGCAAGGATACGCGCTTGCCCTATGAGCTCTTTCTCTCTCTCTTCCAGCTCGTCTTTGAGATTCTCCAATTCTTCCTCTTTCTCCGTTATCTCGTTCATCTTTCTCTTCTCCATCTCCGCGAGCTCCTTTTCCAACTCTTTCTTCTTCTTTTCCAGTTCTGCCAGTTCGTCTTCCTTCTTGCTTATCTCCCTAGCTCTGAGCTCTAAGGTGTTCTTCATCTTCTCTATGAGCTTCTCTCTATTGGCGATTTCTTCCTCTTTTGCCTTCATCTCCTCTTCCCATTTGCTCTTCGTTTCGATTATCGATGTGAGAAGATTTTGAAGCTGCTCGCTCCTATCTCGTATCTGCTCAACTATTTCGGTGTTGGTGTTGATTATCCTATCTACCGTTTCATCTTTTTCCTGGAGTTTCGTTTCCCATTCCTGCAATTTAGCTTCCCTCTCCGCCAATTTCTCCTCTCTCTCTTCTATCGAATGAACGCGAGTCTCTATGTCGGTGAGTTTTTGCAGCAAACCGCTGAGCTCCTCCTCTCGCTGGTCCAGAACCTGCGCCCTCTTACTAACCTCATTTTCCAGCTTGTCGCTGGAGTTATCAACCCTCTTCGTGATTTCATCTAACTTTTTTATTGATTTATCCAGCGTCTGCTTTATCTCTATGTACTGGTTTACCATGGTCATTGCGAGGTCTATGTAATAATCCGCGTCAGGTATCTTCTTCTTCACGCTCTTGGGTAGATTGCTCTTGACCTCGCTCAAAGTCTTCAAAATCATTGGTCTTTTTTCTTCATTCGCCATCTTCATTCCTCCTTTTTATTTCATCTTCTAATTCTAAAAGCATGTAGCGCATCTTCTCCACGTATGCCTTCAAATTTTGCTCGAATATATCTAAGCGTTTATTTACATTTGTCAAATCTTCCATGTTGGAAATTATGTCCTCGAGGCGCTCTTCGAATTCGCTTTCAATGTCCCCAATTTCCTCACGCATTTGCGATACAACCTGATATGATGTGGTGTTGAGCTTTGCGGGAAGGGTGTTTATCGTTTTCTGCAATTTTTCCAACTGCTCAAATTTACTCTCTAACTCTATTTGCTTTTTTAAAAGTCTATCCATCTTTGCATCCAAACTCTTCATTTTTTTCTTAATTTCAATAATTTCATTCAACAAATCGTCCCTGCCCATGTTATAACAATATGTATATTTTGCATTTAAATTTACCGCTCATCTTTTTATTATTGCACTGGGCATCATCAGGTTTGATTTCGCGCATGCCTCTTCTTCGTTTATGGCTATGAATCCCACGGGAATATCATCGAATTCCTCAATCATGGAATCGCACGCATCTTCCACAGAGGAGTGAAGCATATTCATATACAGGCGAATTGAAGCCGTTCTCCTTATTATCTCCTCGCCAATCCCCGTGGCCACCACGGCGCCATGAGAATCGCAGTAAATTCCAGACCCCACGATTGGAGAATCACCAACTCTCCCCCGAAGCGTTAGGCTCGTCCCTCCCGTGGAAACCGCCGCGGCGAACTCTCCGTTTATGTAGGCTACTGCTCCAACTGTATCTCCCAAAAACTCCTTGAAAAATTCTGGGTGATAATATTCCGGAATCTCCCCGTTTTTTAACTTTCTGATTGTTTTTTCCCTTTTCTCTTTTCTCATCTCCGTAGCTGGATCATATTCTTCGTACCCCATTTTCCTAGCGAATCTCACCGCACCGTCTCCGGCGAGGATTAAATGGGGAGAATGAAGCATAACATCTCTGGCCACCAGCACCGGATTTTTCACATTCTCAATATTTATCACTGCCCCCAAATCTCCGGGAACCATTACCGCGGCCTCTATTTGAATGCTTCCATCTATCCCGCTATTGCCACCCGTTC
>JALWEL010000103.1 GCA_027014065.1 DHVE2 group archaeon | reverse complement strand
GAACGTAACAATGGGATTGGACATGGATACATCCGTTGAATACTGCAAAATACCAGATGTGGATAGAGATAACATCACGGATGGGAAGGAAATAAACGGCTATGAGGTAAAGATAATCACTGGCTGGAAATCGGATGGAACTCCCATAAGCGTGGAGCTGAACATAACCCCGAATGAATTGGATCCGCTCATCCCGTATGGCTATAACGATTCTTCGGGCAATTTCCACTGGAGCGACACGGACAGCGACGGCATCCCCGATGTGGTTGAGGCGATGCTTTCTAATTCCTCCTATTTCCTCGCCTTCTACAATTTCATGCATAAGGATGACTGGATGAAAGAGGAGAGAGAAAAATTGTGGAATGAGTACAACTGGAGCATCGCCTATTACCTCTCCCTCAAACTGAACCGGAGTTACGCCGTGATTGTGAGCAACATAAAGGAGAATGCAAGCAAGTACATCTTACAATACATTAAAGCGGCGCCACACAACGCCTCCTGCGGAGAGAACACGACGAAGTACCTGACATCGCAGTTTAATCCATACATTGTTGAAAACATGCTGCCGGTGATGGTGCTGTTCAAGGTGAGCGCGCGGGGCGGAAAGCTGTACTGGCACTTCGTGATAAGGGACGCGGGGAAGATTTTTTCTTCAAGGTTGCAACCTCCCCCAAAGGGAAAAATTAAATAATTGAAAATTATGCACGAACAAAGGGCCCGTGGTCTAGTGGTTATGACGTCCGCCTCACACGCGGGAGGTCCCCGGTTCAAATCCGGGCGGGCCCACTGGAAGGGACACCTGCGGTTTCCCTTTCCAAACCCTTCCCTTCAGAACATTCTCTTTTTCGGTGGCAGAAGGCTCTCGCGAGCTGGAGGTTCCTACTTTCCAGACCCTTCCCTTAGGGTATAGGTGCCATTGCGTGGGCGTAATGTCAATCCACTAAATGGAGGGTTTTAGAAAGAGGAGATGAGCAAATCCAATGGATTTGCGAACCAGCCATGCTTTGCCGTGCTCTGCGTAGGTGTTCCTTCCCAAGAAAAATCTTTTATACCTCCAAAATGATGAACATATATGACATATGCGAAAGGGGCTCTGGTGATATTAATAACCATAATTATCGGGGGAAACCTGATATTCTTCTCGATGGCAAACACACATCAAGATTCTCGCGGAAAAGCCACACTTCTAACAGGTTCTTTTATTATAGCGAGTGATTACGTGAACGACCGCGACGGCTACGACGCTCTTCTTAAAGAGATGAAGGATATGGAAATGAACAAGGTGGTGCTTCACTCGATAGGTGAAGTTCACGACGATGGTACGTACGAGCGCACCGTTTCGGATGAAGTCCTCGGATGGATGCTCAGCGATGCCGCTAATTTGAGCATGGATGTATTTATTGGGCTCTTTGCCAGCAACCAGAGCGATTACTGGAACAATCCGGTTAGGGATGTTCTAATTCAGCAGGACAACCTTGCGGTGCAGGAAATAGAAAGTAAATATGGGAGCAGAGAAAATTTTATGGGCTATTATGTGGAGCAAGAGGTTTTCGTGGGAGTTCACCATCTTGAAATTTTGGATGATATATTCGCCCCGTTGATAAATGATTTGCATCACAATACCTCAAAACCGATTATGGTAAGCGGGTACATGGATCCCGCAGACTACGGAAACACCCCTGATGACATAGAAAACTGGATTCACGATTTCATATATGGAGGAGCGAGCAACGAAGGATGCGGTGTGGATATATTTCTGCTTCAGGATGGAGTGGGGAGCTTTGATAACAACGTTCTCTGGAATCACGGATACAATATCTACAATTATTTTGTAAGCGCAAAGAACGGGGCTTCTCCAAACACACTATGGGCCGATGTGGAACTTTTCCAGTGGAATTACATAAAGAATTTCAGCTCTGACAACAACTGGTACAATCCGGCAAATGCAATAAGGGTAAACGCACAGATTTATGACATCAATCAGGCGGGAATAGATGAAAAAATCACTTGGATCAACCAGCATCATATGACGGAAGTTGGAAAAAATTATCATCAGAGAGAGGCTAGGCACATGTACAGGGGCTTTATGGCGCTCTATTACTGGGGCAACTACTATGGTGATCCTAATTATTACGAAGTTCAGAAGCCATCTTCTAAATACCCCGACACTGGGGGAATGCTCTTTGACGACGTTGTAGGTGAGAAATGGTACGATGAGTGGGTAGGATGGAACAAATCTCAGGGAAACGAGATATCCATAATCATAGATTTAGGAGAAGAGAAGCCAATAACCGATGTGACAGCCATAGTTAGAAGCGAAAAGAGCGCAGCAATATATTACCCAACGAGCATGAAGGTGGAGATTTCTGATGATAACGTCACATACTCCCTTCTGGATACGTTTACCAATCCTTATGAGGACACTCAAAATTATTCAAAGGCGGATTTCTGGATCTCCGAGGACGAAGTACACTACGCTAGGTACGTTAAGATAACGTTCACCCTCGGTGGTTGGTGGTTTTTCCTCACGGAGCTGGAAGTGTACGGGGTTCAACAAATTGATGAATTTCCGCATAATGTGGATTTCACATTGGCCCTCGTGGCTCTGGTGTTATTATTGGCGTTTGTGGGAAAGAAAAGGGAGAAATATGTTTAAACCCCAAGCTCATGCGGAATCATGGCAAAAAAATTCCAGATAATTCATTTCAACTCGGTCACATCCACGCAGGAGATTGCGAAGATGATAAAAAAAGAAAACGTGGTTATTTTAGCGGATGAGCAAAAGAGCGCTTACGGCAGAAACGGAAGAAAATGGTTTTCGCCGATAGGCGGGCTCTGGTTCACAATTATCCTGAAAGGAGAGAACGACCTAATTCCCTTGGCCGCGGGTGTAGCAATCGCCAAAGCCCTAAAAAAAGAAGGAATCGAGGTGGGAATAAAATGGCCCAACGACATAATTTACCGTGGAAAAAAACTGGCAGGGATAATCGCAGAGAGATCCGGGGAATTTGTGTTTTTGGGAATAGGAATAAACCTGAAAAATGAGATTCCCGAAGAGCTGCAAAGCATAGCAATAGCCCTTCCAGATTTGGACTCGCAGAGCCTTTTGGAGAATATCCTTAACGAAATAGATATGGAAAAGGAAAAAATTATAGAAGAGTGGAAAAAATACGATGTGATTATAGGAAAAAAAATATGTGTTGAAAACGGGGAGCGGATTTGCGGGCTCGCGGTGGATATATGCGAAGACGGCTCTCTTCTGATAAAGACAGAAAAAGGGGAAAAGAGGATATACGCGGGAGACGTGCATATTATTCAAATGGGGGATTGATTTCACCTTGGCTCCTGAAGAAATCCCGCGTGTCTATACCCTTCTCCATCAGCCTTTCGGATACCTTTCTCGCCTCTTTTATCTTCCCTTGGTCGATGAGCTTTTTGAGGTATAGAAGGCAGTAATCCTCGGAAACGTTGTACCTGCACAGGGTTCTGTAATCACCGATTTCAATCGCTTTTCTAACTTCTCTATCCACTCTGTCGTAACCATGTTTTCTTCTGTACCTGCTCCAAATCATCAGCAGCGAGGGAAGCACG
>JALWEL010000102.1 GCA_027014065.1 DHVE2 group archaeon | reverse complement strand
CTATATGGGGGCGGCGGTGGAGGGGGTAGTGGAGGAGGTATACTCCTGTACGGTGTAAATGTAACTCTCTCCTCTTCATGCGTGATAGAGGCAAATGGTGGGAATGGTGGAAACAGCACCTACGGAGGATCTGGAGGAGGTGGCGCAGGAGGAAGAATAAAGATATTCTACTCAAATACCTATAATAACCAAACTCAGCATATGGAAGCAATAGGGGGAGTTGCGGGAAATAATGGAAGATATGGAATCTCAGGAATAGGGGGCAAAGATGGAAGTGTTAAGAACAAGAAAATTCCGGAAATAAGTAATCAAATGGTAACAGTTACATTTTTTATTACGGCTATTTCAATACTTGTGCGACGTAGCAAACATTTGCATAGGAAAAATATATAACTCACTTTGCTATGTGGCCCTTATGTTTGAGATACAGGTTCGCATGATTTCTCCAATGACCCACGAAAATGACCTCGACCGCGTGCTCGTGGATTTTCTATATTCAATAGGTTACATAAAGTACACCAGCAAAGATTTCGAAGAGGCGAAAAAGTCAATCGGATTTCGTCTTTTCAAAGAATGCTTTCTTCTGCACTCCAACAAGATGTGGAGCGTCGATGAATTGATAACATGCCTGAATACTTCGAGACCTACGCTCTACCGTTATCTCAACAAATTGAAATCTCTGGATCTTCTTGAGGAGGAGCATGAGGGAATTGCCAAAAAGTACAGATTGAGATTCGGAAACTTCAAAAAGGCCTGGAGTTTCGTGGAGGCAAACGTTAAACTGGCCATGGAAAATTACGCACAATCTGTAGAACACATGCAAAAACTTGCGGAGGGAGCAGAATGATTAAATCACTGGTGCCTGGTTCAAAATGCGTGGTTTATCTGGCCACGTCCAACGATGAAATTGTGAAATGCAGCGGAAAATTCGATGGATTCGTGCCGGTGGGCGAAGAGAGCTCGCTGTGCATAATCTTAGACGAGAGCCACGGGGAACTCGCAGGTAAGGTAAGACTTATTCCGACGAACATGATAGCAGCCATAGACATTATTGAGATGGCCGAGGAAGAGGAGGAAGAAAAGAAATACGAAGACAACCACTACTACAGTTGAACTAAAGGGGAATCGCCTCGACATCTTCGTAAATTGGACCCTCAGGGGTTAGGGTGCTCTTCTTTATTTTTATTTCTTTTACCTCTATTTCTCCGAACTCAATGTTCCTGAACTTTTCCAAGTTTTCTATTTTGATTTTTCCCTTCACCCTCGCGATTGTCAAATGGGGCACATAGCTTTTTTCCCTTTTGAATCCAAATTTTGCTAGATGAGAATCGATACATCTCATCATTTCCGCGATTTTTTCCGGATTTTCAACCCCGACCCATACAACCTTGATGTAATTCTCGTTGGGAAAAAAGCCCACGCCCTTGAATTTCAATCTGAATGGTTGAGTTTTACATTTCTCAACCTCTTCTTTTATTTTTTCAACATCCCTCTCGCTTATTTCCCCTAAAAATTTCAGGGTAAGATGCAGGTTCTCCTTCTCCACCGCTTTAAATTTCCCCTCAATGCTACTTTGCAATTCCTCTATCCCTTTGAAAAATGGAACCTCTATAGCGATGAAAGACCTCATAACCCAGCATGGAATTATCTACTTAAAAATGTTCTTCATCAAATATGCGCACACGTTAATGGCAGAAAAATCCAAAAAAGAAATTTCAACTAAAATTCCATAAGCTTACCTATGAGCTCTTCCTTGAGCTTTATCAACTTGAGCCTGCGCATTTCCAGTTCCTTTATCTCGTCTTCTATCTTTTTAAGTGCTTCTCCATAATCCATGCCCTCAAATTCCGATTTTATATCATCAATATCCACATCGTTCATGTTGTACTCCCTTATGTCGAATATACCCGGTGCAAAATCAACAAAAAGGGAGAAGGATTTTGAAATTTCATAGAGTTTCCTCGGCGCTCCTCTCTCGCTGGGCACCTCTTCGGCCATTTTTATTATGTTGTTGTTCTCCAGCACATTTAGATGTTTCATTATCGCTTGCTGCGAAGTTCTCAGTTGCTTGGCCATTCTTAAAGCGTACTGCCTTCCCTCAACTAGCATCCGAAGTATTTCTCGGCGTGTGTGATTCTCAATGGCCCGAAGTATTGCATCCACTTCATCCATGTCGCCCATCATAGGTCATCATTGAATCTTGATCTTCTTGCCCTTCTTCTCCTTCGGGGTCTCTCTTTCGAATACCACGTCCAAGATTCCGTTCTTGTACGTCGCTTTCACTTTGTCAGCCTTCACCTTCGCCGGAAGCTCCACTTCCTTGTAGTACTTTCTCTCTGGGGTATCTACCTTGATCACCAGCATCTTATTGTCATTTTCCAGGCTGAGATCGATGTCCTCCTTGGTGACCCCAGGAAGCTCCGCAGTGACACTTATATTTTTCTCATCCTCCATGACATCCACTATGGGCTCCCTGTACTCCGCCATGCTCTCGGTGGCCCCGGGGAATCTCTTGGGTACGTTACCGAACTCCTCTATGTGTGGTTTACCGTCCGGACCAACACGCATGCTGAACCCGTAAACGTAAGGACCTTTAATTTCACCACCGGCCTTACCGAATTCCCTCATTATGCGATTCATCCATTCCTCCATCCTGCGGAACTCCTTTTCAATGTCGAAGAAATCGTCCCAGTCGTAGAAGAAATCCCTTCTCCATTCATCCTCACTGTAATTGTCCCTATCTTCATCCCTTCTCCTTCTTCTTATGACCATTTTTATCACCTCCTTTGGTTATCAACTCTTTGTTAACAACATATGATATACCGCACAGTATTTAAGCTTTTTGCAAAAAGTTTAAATACGAAGATAACAATAAGAATTTGCTAAAAGGCATCCCATCCCTTCTGGCATACCTCTTTATTTTTTTATTTGCGTGTCGATGCAAATTATTAATATATCGTGCGCAATTACCTCCCGATGGACATAAACCTTGCGTTTCTTATGATCATATCGGCCATAACAATAATTCTCATTCTTCCAAAGTTTAAAATTCATATCGCGATCTCCATAATGATAGGAGCTTTCTTTCTTCTCTTCGTTTTAGGTGCAGACTGGGTAAAAGTGATGCAAGACCTGATGCAGTGGGATTTCTGGAGAATCATTCTCATCGTTTTTCTCTCCCTTCTCATAGTAGCTTTAATGGAAAAAATTGGATATTTAAATAAAATGGTAGCTGCGGTTAAATCCCTTGCCCCTTCTCTTGGATCTTCATTCATATCAATATCCGCATTCATCGGCCTGCTTCCCATGCCCGGAGGCGCATATGTGTCTGCGAAGCTCGTGGATCCCATAGGGAAAGAAATGAATTTGACCGGCCATGAAGCAACAACCTTAAATTACTGGTTCAGGCACCTCTGGGAATATGCTTGGCCTCTATACACCGGAGTAATTGTAGCTTCCGCAATATTTGAAGTGAGCATATCAGACTTTGTTATTCACATGTCATTTTTGCCCTTGCTCGCGATAATTGGCGGACTGATTTTCATTTATTACCCGATCATGAAGAGAAAGAACATAAAGAGGAAAAATCCAGCTGAGATGAAGAAAACGTGGGATCTTCTTTACGCATCATGGCCCATCATAGCAGTCATGC
>JALWEL010000101.1 GCA_027014065.1 DHVE2 group archaeon | reverse complement strand
GACTAATCATGCACGTTGTGAAGAAAAAAGTGGTGCTTTTGGGAGATGGAGCCGTGGGTAAAACATCGTTGATAAGAAGGTTTGTGATGAACAAATTCGATGAAAAGTATATCACGACCATAGGAACGCGAGTTTCGAAGAAAACTATAACTCTGGAGAACTACGAAATCACGCTTTTGATTTGGGACATCTTAGGTCAGAAGGGCTACGAAAGGGTGCAGTGGGCATCGTTCAAGGGCGCCGACGGTGCGCTCATGGTCGCTGACCTCACGAGAAGAAGCACATTAGAATCTTTAGAGTCTTATTGGATCCCGCAGCTTTACAAAATTTCCCCCGATATACCCATCGTTTTTCTTGGTAATAAGCGGGATCTGCCCAATTGGGAGATTACGGAGGATGATCTTAGGATTCTTTCCGAGAGATATCAGACGGTTTACCATTTGACCAGTGCGAAGACAGGGGAAAATGTGGAGCAGGCTTTCGAGGAGATTGCAAAGTATATGCTGAGGAAAAAAGCAGAGACCAAGGAAAATGCAGGGGAAGAAAAAGAAATAAAAACCATTAAAGATGCACTCGATTTCATAATCTACGATTTCTCAAAACATTACGGCGATATGAACGACGCCATGCCCATCGTGCGCCGGCAGGCTGAGGAAGCTAATTTAGATATCAAGAATCCTAAGTACGAAGAAGTAAGAAAATTCGTGGATCTTCTGGAGAATGTGGAGAAGAGCTTCAAGGGGGAAGACGAGGCAAGAAAGCTAAAAATGAAGAGATTGGAAATTTTAAGAAAAGTTAGATAATTCACTCCCATATTTTCTTCAGTATGTCTCCTACGCCCCGAAACGCCGACACATCGCCGTCCCAGTTCTCGAGGATATCCTTGTACTTTTCCTCTATTTCTTCCAGTATCTCTTGAGCTTTGTTTTCCAGCTTCTTTGGAATGTTGCTGCTGCTTACCATTGCCAGAAACAGCTTTTTACCCTTGTGAATCTGAATCTTCTTGTCACCGAAGTCCATGCTCTTTAGGCTAACGTTTTCCTCGCCCTTGAAGGCGTCTTTTATGAATTCCTGAACTGCCACCAGCATACTAGATAGTATATCCTCGTCCATGTCCGGCTTCAATCTGCGGGTTGCATGGTGGATTAGCACTCCCGACTCTGCTATTAGGTATACATCGTCCACCGTGTACTTCTTCTTGTTCATAACGAGCAATAACCCTATGAGAGCTCCAATAAGTGCGAGTATTATGATCAACAAAAGCCATGAAAATCCTCCGCGGGATGGGAGAAGCGAAGAAGGAATTGAACTTATTCTCACATGTATTGTCTTTTGGCTCGTAGCTCCATCGTTATCCACCACAGTTAATGTTATAGTGTAATTTCCTGGCTTGGAATAGGTGTGGGTTACAATTTCTCCGTATCCCCTACTTCCATCTCCGAAGTCCCATGTGTAGTTCAATATGTTTTTATCCGAAGGGGTGTCGTACGTGGATGAAGCGTCAAATCTCACTTCGTTCTGATTTACCACATAAGTGAAATTTGCAACCGGTTTTACATTATTCACGATAACACTCACTGTCGCGATGGATGCGCTCCCATCTCCGTCAATTACCATGAGTGCTATGACGTAATGACCCATCTCCGGGTAACTGGTTGTCGCTAGCGGTGTTTTCGTCTCCAAGTCAGAGGCGAATTTTCCGGAGTAGTTGAAGTCCCACAGGTATTCTTTTATTCCATCGTATGCTGTCGTGCCAGTGGCGTTTAGATGAATTATCGAATCTTCAATAACGCTGGAAGATCCATCCACCTTCAAAGAGATAACCGGAGAGGTATCTTCAACAAAAACATCCTTGCTGCATTCCGCCGAATCTCCATCCGCTTCTTTCACTACTACTGTAACGTTGTAAGCCCCGTTTTGCTCGTATATGTGCGTTGGATTTGTTTCAGTGGATGTGCCGCCGTCTCCGAAGGTCCAGAGAATCGAGACAATGCCATCGTAAGAATGGATATCAGCTGTGAATTGTACGGGCTCTCCTTCCACAGCATTCGAATAATTGAAGCTCACGGATGGATTCTGGTCTTCCACCTGCACAAGTTGAGAATAACTCACGTTGGAACCGTCAGAATCGTTCACGAATAGTGTGACTAAATATGAGCCTTGTTGAGCGAAAACATGGGTGGGATTTGCTTCCTTTGAGCTTTGCCCATCTCCGAAATCCCAATAATAACTCGATATGCTATCGTAAGACTCCACATGGGAATAAAAATGGAACTGCGTTCCCTCGTAAGTTCCGTTGTAGGTGAAATTAATCACGGGTATCGTATCCAGAACGATTACCGTTTGCTCGCTCCACCCCAACGAGCCGTCCGAGTCCCGCACGGTCAAATTAACTATGTAGTTCCCCTGCGATGGAAAAGTATAATTAACATCTTTACCGTATCTCAAATAGTTTCCAAATCTCCATGTCCAGTTGACTACCTCATCATATGAGTTGGTGTTGCTCACGAAAGTAGCGTTTTGCCCCTCGTAGATAGTTGTGGGGTAATATGAGAAGGAGCACGTTGGGGAAGTATCGTTAATCACCACGCTTTTATTTACATAGCCCACGCTCCCATCTCCATCTACAACTGTGAGATTCACGTAATATGTGCCGTTCTCGGCATAGGTGTAATTCACCTCCGATTCATTCGTGAAGTCCCATTCTCCATCGCCGTCCATATCCCAGTAAATGGCGTAAATTCCGTCGTATGCGTAAACATCCGCTTTGAACTCTGTTTTTTTGCCCTCAATAGCGTTGTAATAGGAGAAATTAACCTGCGGCTTCGTATCTAATACCGTAAGGTTGGTGGTTGCATAATCGTATAGCCCTTCTTTGTCCGTCACCTTTAGTGTGAAATTGTAAGTTCCCTGCTGTGGAGGTATGTAAGTAATATTCTCTCCGTACCCGATTATATCCCAGCTCGTGCTGGACTCATTCCAGAGGTACCATGTGTAGTTTAGAGAATCCTCATCGGATAAGGTGTCTGTGGAGTTCTCACCGGAGAGCTGTATGGGTGAGCCCTCATAAGAATAATTGATTACGGTTATATTCGCTATCGGGGGTGTATCCTTTTGGAAATACACGTCGATCATTCCCATCTCTATCGGGAAATTGTCCACATCGGGGCCATCGGTACTCGTAGCTATATCGTCTTTTCCATCGCCGTTGATGTCTCCTACCGCTAGAGATACCGGATTTTGATCAGAAGCAAGGTAATCGAAATTGAACCCCGTGCCATTGAAATAGCCGATGAGGGTCATTCCCAGCGAACTTGGGACTGCGAAATCGGTGATGCCGTCGTCGTTGAAATCGCCGGTTTTCACATCTAAAACTTTTCCTGGTAAGTAACCCGAATACTGGGCAGTGTTAAAATTCCCATTATTTTGTAAAAGAACCGCGTAGGAAGAAATGTAGTTTGTTACCAACCCTGTAACCACTAAATCTTCCTCCCCATCATGGTTAAAATCGCCCGCTGCGCAGGACAGAAGATAAACTCCAGAATCGGCGTTTATGGTGTTTTGTACCTGGAAGTTTCCGGGCGAAGTTTGGTTGAATATCACTAATTTTCCAGGTAAAACAACAGCTAGCCCGGGATAGTTGGAAGATGAAAGATTAATGACAGCGAAATCCTGAGCGGGCGAACTGAGGGGGATAGTTAAGTTCGGTGCATCACCATCAGTGAAATGG
>JALWEL010000100.1 GCA_027014065.1 DHVE2 group archaeon | reverse complement strand
GTGAGGAACTCACCGGCGTGGCCACCTTTCCTCTTTTATCTTTCACTATTTCTTTCGCCACCAGCGCGAGGGTTCTGTCGCCGTATATGAAATTTCCTTTCTCGTCGACGAAAATAACGCGGTCAGCGTCGCCATCATGCGCCACGCCCAAATCGTAATCGCCGGATTTAACAAATTCAATCAAATCCCTGAGATTTTCAGGCTTCGGCTCGCTCTCGTGCCCGGGGAAATGCCCATCGGGCTGACAGTTAAGAGTGACAACCTTCGCGCCCAATTCCTCGAGGAGATATGGAGAGGAGAAGCAGGAGGCGCCGTTGGCACAATCCAACACGATTTTGAACTTCTTTTCCCTTATTTTATCCACATTCACCAAGGATTTTATTCTCTCTATGTACTCCCTATTCGCGTCTCCCCCCTGAGAATACGTTCCCACCTCGTTCCACTTCACTATTCTGAATTTTTCCCCGAAATAGATTTCTTCGATTTTTTCCTCTTCTTCCCTCGGCAATTCTGTCCCATCTCCCGCTATCGCCTTAACGCCATTGAACTCCGGTGGGTTGTGGCTCGCGGTTATGGCTATGCCGAAATCCCCGTGGTTCTTCGTATAGAGCTGAATCGCGGGGGTGGGGGCTATTCCCACATCCTGAACATGAACTCCCGTTGCAAGAATTCCCGAGATTACCGCGTTTTTCACCATGTCTCCGGAAACGCGCGGATCTCGGCCAATTATCACCGTCGAGCCCTTCGGAAGATAGGTTCCTATTGCCATTCCAACCTTAACCAAGAAGTCGGGCGTGAATTTCTCGCCGATTTTGCCCCGTATTCCGTTAGTGCCGAAGAGTTTCATAGGAGAGCATGGGAAAGGGGTAAATTAAATTTTCAATCTCGTGGTTGGAGGAGTCCCCCCTTCCTTTTATACATTTTTCCTCCTAATTACCACAACTGCGGTAGCCGCTAAAATTACAATCACCACACCCGCTATCGCTCCCATCTCCCACAAGGGCATCCCACCAACCTCGGAGGTAGAGGTTTTATTGTTGTTTCCTCCGCTGTCCCCGGCTGGATTAACATAGAAGTCATAATAAAGCCCAACAGTGTCCGTTGCCAGCCCGTTATCATCTCCCCACCCTGTTCCACGGAGATAAAAACGTATCTGAACAAGTACACTCCAATTGCCCCTTACGCTATCCGGTATATGTACGTGGAAGGTGTAGATTTTTACTGTTTTATTTGGATCTATCACCACAATCCCGTTGCCCACGTAGGGAGTTGCATCGTGCCAATCAAATTCGTTAAACAACCTCCACTCAAGCACATCCACCCCAAATCCCTTATCAGAATCATTAATATTGTTGTGAGCATAGAGAGAAAGGTAAAAATCACCACCGGGAACCATGTTGGGCTTTGGTTTTTTCTCTACCTCAAACCATAGTTTTAGGTAATCCCGCGCATGATACTCCTTCGCATTTGCCATGGGCAGAGCTGCCGTACCGACTATCAATAACGTAAGGGCTACCGCCAATATACCCAGATACCTCATCTTCCTCTCGCCTCCTTTTCCTTATATTTGTTTTCTTTCGATTTTGGAAAGCGTATTATCAAAGTGTTCATGATGTCATCGTATATCATATCTACCTCGTCTCCTTTCTTCACTCCCGTTTCATCTCGTACCATCTTCGGAATGGTTACTCGCAAAGCCTCTGCAATTCATCATATTTAACTCCCTCTTCTCTATAAGGGATAAAGATTCAGTTATTTTAATGTTTTCTCACTTTTTAACAGAATACACAGCATCACTCAGTCATTTCAAAAATATTTGTTCACTCTCCTCATTGCTTTAGTCGTCTTCGTTTAAACCCATTCGGCAGATTTCGAAAATTTTATTCGGTATAAAATTAATAATGCTTCGTGGCGGATTACTATCTCGACAGCGTGTTTTACGAGGAATTGCTCAAGAATCTAGAAATGATGGAAAATACAATATCAGAGATAATCAAGCTTCCCGACGTGCCCAACATCGATGATCTCAGAAAGAATCTGTTAATTGTTGAGCAGTACACAAAGGCCATAGAATACTTCCGGGCGATGATAGGGCACTATATCTTTTCCGACCATTCAGACATCCCTTCTTCGCTGTGCAACGAGCTTTTACATCTCTCATTGGGAGAAATACTTCTAACACTTCCAGAAGAGCGATTCTCCATATATTATCAACTTTTGGAGCTGTTCGAAGAATTGAGAAGGTTGGGCGCGGAGGAAGAGTTCGAGACATCTATGAAGAAGCACATGGGGGAAGTTCGATATGCCATGGGCATGGCGGTGAAGTACGTGAAGGAGAGCAAAGAGCAGTGCGAAAGGTGCACACACGAAAAACCTTTTTATTCGAAGCGCCAATAATCCCAGCATGGAGGTAATTAACCCCTGGGCTTCGCACCAGTTCAAAGACTACGCAAGGCTCCGCGACGAATTCGGAATTGAGGAATTCAAGTTCGATTTGCCGGACTCACCACGGTTATTCAGGCGGGGCATAATATTTGGACACCGCGATTTCCAACTCATTTACGACAGGATAAAGAGAGGTAGGGAATTTGCAGTTCTCACCGGATTAATGCCGTCCGGGCGCATGCATTTCGGGCATAAAATGACCATCGACCAAGTTGTCTACTATCAGAATCACGGGGGAGATGTTCATATTGCGGTGGCGGACATCGAAGCATATGCATCGAGAGGAATATCATTGGAAAAAGCGAGAAAAATCGCGCTGGAAGAGTACGTTCCATCGTATCTCGCTTTGGGCATATCCCCGGAGAGGGCGGAGGTATACTTCCAGTCCAAGCGCAGGGAAGTGAAGGACCTCGCATGGCAATTGGGGAAGAAGATAAATCTGAACGAATTTCTGAAAATATACGGGTTCGGCAACGAGGCCAACATGAGCCACATCTTTTCCCCGCTGATTCAAGTAGGTGACATTTTGCATGTTCAATTGGACCGCTTCGGAGGGCGCAGGCCCACAGTGGTGCCCGTGGGCGTTGATCAGGACCCGCATCTGAGATTAACCCGGGATTTGGTGGATCGTTGGAGAATGTTTTCGGTGGTGAAGCAGGGCAACAAAATCGGGGTATTTTATCGAGGTAAAAATGAGGAAAGAGTAATTCCGGAAATCAAGGCGGTTTTGGAAGATTTCGGATTTAAAATGGAAGAAAATATCCCGTACAAAGCGTTGTATCTCTCCGGCTTCGAAGATGAGAATGAAGCAATTATGAGAATCAACGAGAGATTGATTGAATACGAAAAGAGAGAAAATCCCTTCGGATTCTTCACTCCTTCAGCGACGTATCACAGATTAATTACAGGTTTGACCGGCGAGAAGATGTCCTCATCGGTACCCGACAGCGCGATATTTCTAACCGATTCACCCAAGGAAGCTCGGAGAAAGGTTATGCAAGCAATAACGGGCGGAGGCGCAACGCTGGAGGAGCACAGAAAATACGGGGGAAAGCCTGAAAAATGCTCGGTCTACGAGTTCTTCGCTTACCACCTCATCGACGATGACAAGTACCTCAAGGAGATATACGAGTCGTGCAAGAAAGGGGAGAGAACATGCGGAACGTGCAAGAAGGAAGCGGCTGGCATAGTGGAAGAGTGGATGAAAGAGTTCCAAGAGAAAAGGGAGCAGGCAAAGGATATGGTTAAGGACATCGTGCGAGAAGATTAAATTCCCACCGAATCTTCGC
>JALWEL010000099.1:11221-11826 GCA_027014065.1 DHVE2 group archaeon | reverse complement strand
CGGAACCTTCATTTTATCGAGATAATAGATGGTCACCATGATGGCCATGAAAAACCACCAAACGCCGATTCCGAAGAAGAGGAGAGAGAAGAAAATTGACACCCCATCGAGCCCTGGGAAGAAATAGTAGTATGATAACAAAGAAGTTAGCGATGCTCCTATGGGTCCTAAATTTATCCAGAAAAGCGCAATACGATTCTTGTGCAAAGGTTCGTGGAGGATAAAGCGGTAAATCCAGATGGAAAACAGGGAAATATAGAGAAAAAATCCAGCTCCAAACGAGAAATCAAAGAGGAATAAAGCGAGGTCGCGAAGATGCTCGATTTCCACAACCAAAGTGCCTGTCCCGGGAACCAAGAGCAGACCGGTTGCTCCAAGAAACCATGAGGGGTTGATGTGCTCCATCGTAATATGCTTTCCCATGAACGTGATGAACATTATGAACATCTCAATCGCTATGACCGCTATGGCCCCGGAGAACCAGAAAAATATGTAGAATGGAAGAATGAGATTAACCACTGAAAAATTTGTGGAGAGGGAGAGCATGGCCACGCCGAAGGTAACGTAGAAATTTGCCTTTATCGGATTTTTGAAATCTTCCTTTA
>JALWEL010000099.1:0-11211 GCA_027014065.1 DHVE2 group archaeon | reverse complement strand
TTTTTGTGAGCTGGGTTTAGCTCGTTCGAGAAGAATACGAATTTTCCGATGAAAGGCACCAAGATTATGAAAAAGAAAACAAAATTTAGGAATGCCATTACGCTGGCAAAGTCCATGAGAAAGAACAAAGAGTACTTTGCACCAATCATATGAGTCGAGGTGGTAAACACACCGGTACCCATGACCAGCGCGAACCAAGATGATGAGAATGTTCTCACAAAATCCCTGAATGTATCCACATTTGCATAATTGTATTTCAATATTTAACCTATTTCCCTGAGAAAGATTAATGCACGATGATGCAATCCCCACCTATGAAAGCAATAAAAGCTAATTTGCTTTACGATGGCACCGGCGCAAAGGCGAAGAAAGACATGTACGTTATTTTCGACGGAGAAAAGATTGTGGATATCTCGAAGGATAGAAAAGGTGCCGAAGTCGTAGACGAGGGAATTGTCACTCCGGGATTTTTGGATCCTCATTGCCATATAGGCATGGCGCGGAGCGGCGAGCCGTATCAAGAAGACGAAACCAACGAGGAGATGAACGCTATTTACCCCCTCGTTAATGCGATTCACTCTGTATACATGGACGATCCAGCATTTAGGGAGAGCGTGGAATTCGGTGTTTTATATTCGCATATCATGCCTGGAAGCGGAAATATTATCGGAGGGAGAACAGCGCTTATTAGAAATTTCGCCCGCGACATCGGGGATGCGTTCATCGAAAATATAGGAATAAAGGCTGCGTTGGGTTATAATCCCCGAAGCACAACATCGTGGAAAGGAACAAGACCCAGCACGAGAATGGGCGCAATCGCCATGCTCCGCGAGGAGCTGCTCAAGGCGAAAAAGACAAAGGCTCTTTTGAAGAAAAAGAAAAAAATTAAAGAAGAAGTGGAACCTCTCACCGAAATATTCATCGATATCTTAGATAAAAAATTGCCTCTCATGGTGCACGTGCATAAGGAAGATGACATAATCACCCTCATGAACTTAGTGGACGAATTCGGAATTCGAGCAGTGATTAATCACGGGTGCGACGTGCATTCCGGGGAACTCTGGGAAAAAGTGAAGAAGAAAAAAATGGATGTAATTTACGGGCCGGTAGATTCTTTCTCATACAAGGTGGAATTGAAGAACGAGAGCTGGAGGAATATAAGGTACTTAGTGGAATCTGGACTGAAGTTCTCGGTGATGACTGACCATCCCGTTGTTTTGCAGAGAAATTTGCTCTTGCAATTAAGATTCTTCCGCCGCTTCGGAATGAGCAAGGAAGAAGCCATATCGCTCATCTCGGGCAACGCCGCGGACATCATAGGCGCGAAGAACATTGGCAAGGTGAAGAAGGGTTATCTCGCCTCATTAGTGATATGGAACGGGGACCCGTTCAGCTTGGATTCTTACCCCGTGCACGTGATCGGCGAGGGCCAAACGGTGTACGAGGAATAAGGGATGCGTTGTAGATTACATCCCCTTTATTAGCCTTCTTGTTATTTCTTTCCCCTTTCTTTTACCAATTTCTCTAAATATTTCTAATATTTCTTCATATGTGCCCTCTCCACCTAAGAAATCCCAGAATTCCTTACCTATAAGAACTTCTTTATCCAAGTTAAAAAACATCTTCGTAAAACTCCATTTGTAATTCTCTTTTCTTTCCCCATATGGATTGTAAGGGAAGGCATAATACACTTTAGAATTCTTGTGTGTGGCTAATAAAAACAAAAATTTTTCTTTTGTTTGACGAGTTTGATCTTTATTTGGCTTGGGCGATTTTATTTCTATAAAGTAAATCACTCCTGTTTCCTTGTCTTTAAAGGACAAATCTACGACTATATCTTTTGTATCTTTAGTGGAGGGTTTTGAAAATGATGGGTAAGGATATGGGTCAACTTTTTTATTCAATATTTCCTCAATGAAAGTATCAACCATAGATTGTATATTGGGGGATGCATATGCACTGAATTTGTGGTTTGATTTCACTTCAATCCATCTGTTATTAGATTCTGCCACAATTTTTGCAATATACTCAAAAACTCCCTGCCCCAAAGATGTACTGAAAGATCTGAAAAAACTTTGTATCCTTAAAAGTTCAGTTGGAATAAGAGCTGCGTGAAATGGCTTATACTCACCCTTTTTCTCATCAAAGGCAGCGTTCTTTAGTATCTCGTCTTTAATTACCTTTGGGTCATATTTGTTTATAAGTCCCTGTAAAAAACCATCAAGATATGTTTCAATAGACTTTCTCACTTGTTTCCTCATCATACCTCCTCCTATTTTTGCAGGAAAAGAACATATTCGTACCTCAATCTTGCAAAGCCACCCAAAATGGGACGTGTCATTGCATAAGCATCCACAAAGCCAATTTCAGGGGCCCATTCAATTATTTTTTTGCAAAAATCTGTTCTTTTACCATTTACCACCACATCGCCAAGAACGATTGCAGCCCATCCCCCTTTCTTTAAAACTCTATACATTTCTTCTACACTTTTTCTAATATCCTCTTCGTACATTCTTAATTTTTCCATCTTTTTTCCTTTCAGTCCAACCATTCTGTTTCTTAATTTTCCCGTATCAATACCCAAATAATTCAAAAGATGAAGGTCATTTTTAACATAATCTAAAGCTATGCTGTAGGGAGGAGATGTTACCACACCTTTCACTGAATCGTTATCTAAAGGCAGATTTAAAGCACTTCCAAGGATAACTTCTGATTCTTTAGGAGATATATCAAGTTCCCTAAACGTTTCGTACGTTCCTTTTATGGTCTTTGAATATTCTTCAAAGTTTATATAGAAGAACTCTTCAAAAGATTTCTCTTTGTTTGTTCCTTTAAGATACGTATAATCAGATAAAGCGTGGAGATATATAAGAAGAAGTAGGTTTCTCCATTCAAGGGGATAATTCTTCACAAAAGAATTTGGAAAATGATTTTCCCATAGTTCTATCAATATATCTCTTGCATTCTGATTATTTGCTTCTATCTCCCATTTCCTTTCGTTAAGGTAGGCCCTTGCATCATTAAAATATTTGAATACCATGTGCAAATCGTTCTTTTTAATATTTTTTGAAAACTCGGAATAATTAATTCTTAGAGAATCAAGTTTTATTTGAGACACTATACAAAGCGCAGGATTTATTTCTATGCCTACGCTTTTAGTTCCAACTATAGATGCTTCAATTAAGGTTGTTCCTGACCCCATAAAAGGATCCAATATTATATCCTCTCCCGAAGCACCTATAAAATTTATTATTGCCTTAATCATCTGACCATGAAATTTTCCCTTGTATGGATAAAACCAATGAGTAAGATACTGGTTCGTATGTCCTATCTGTCCTTTTCCTTTGACCTTTGAAATGAAAGAATGATATGATTCCTCTCCGTTTACTATTTTAAAATAGGCCGTCCTTTTTTTGAAAAGTTCCAAATTCTCCTTGAAAGTTTCGTATTCCATCTTTGCTAATTGCAACTCGTATATTTGCCCGACATCTTTAAAAAGTTCGAAATTTTTTTTATTAAAATCGTGACCTAAAATCCATGACAAAGGATCTATTTGCTTTTCAAGGCGCATTGAAAGAGACTCATTTGATTTCTTTGTATTATAGACATCAGATGTATCTATTTTAACAAAATCAAATAAAGATGCTGTTTCACCAGAGTTATGCTTTTTATCCATGGCCAACACTCCCTACGATGAATCCCTATTGTATCTCAATATATAACCTTTTTTTCGAACTCTGTTATTTGCCCATTATCGGGATTATAAGCAAAATCACTATCTTAGTTACGCCTTAAAATTGCATACAGAGCATCACTTTTTCTTGAAAAACATCACGTACTCGTGCTTGAAAATATAATAGCCATCTTTGAGGGCGCGGTATCTCCACAGCGAGTATTTTCCTCTCTTTCCTCTATTTTCCTCGATATTCTTAACCACTATGCTCTTGAGCACATAGCCATTTCGAATCACGCGGTCCATTGTGTAGAATCCCAGCGGAATCCACTCGCCCCGGGAATACTTATCTCCTATAACCAGAACTAAATACCGGCCAGAATCCAAATGAGCCCCTGCAAGTTTTACAATTTTCTCAAATGAGTTTAAGAATTCTTCCACGCTGGCCGCGTTGGAGAGATCCCCTTTTATCTCGGAGAACTTAATTATGTCCCAATAAGGCGGGTGCATTATGAGAAGCTGGAAATTTCCCAAATTTTCATATGTTTCTTCTTTGGAGGAATCTCCCACAATCACTTTCGTTTCAACGCCGTAGGGATTCTCCTCATTGGAAACAAGTTCCTCAGCCTTCTTCGCAATCTCTCGATTAATTTCGATTCCCACGGCATTTCTTCCGAGCCTGCGCGCTTCTATGAGGGTTGTGCCCAAACCGGCGAAGGTATCTAAGACTCTCTCCCCTTTTTTAGTGAATCGAAGCATAGCCTGTCGGGGAATTTGCGGAATGAAATTGCCGTGATACTCGGGAGTATGCATTCCCGAATTATCCCTATTTGGAAAAATCCACAGGGAATCTGTTATAATTTCATCGTAGTCCTTCCACCTTTTCATATCGATGTCGTTGATCTTCACAAAAAAAGAGAATGGAAAAGAGGTTAAAAAATTTTGGAATTATTTCTTCCTTCTGAAATATACCGCAAGAATTCCAAACGCTAAGAAAATCACGAACCACTGCGATATCTCCGGCACTGCCTGAAGGGTTATGTCTATCTCCGTGCTCGTACTCAAAGTTCCGCTGTTCGACCCGCTGCCCTGCGCGCTGGTGGCATCGACATTCACATGATCTCCATTTATTCCGTTGTAAGTATAGACATCGTATCTCCCTGAGGAGTCGGTAGTTACCTTATACGATATTCCCAAGGTGGTGTCGTTGACCCACACAGTGGCCCCACTTATAGCATTTCCGCTGGAATCCTTCACGTATCCGTATATATGATACTGGGGGATCCCCGCCTTCACCTGTATGTCGTCGAAGTAGAAGCCGGGATAATCATGTGTGTACTCATCGCTCTCAAAGTAGAAAATGAAGCGCACTTTGTGACCCAGTAAATTTTTATTTACATTTGGGTCATTTATAGCAGATGTATTGAAAGTTTTGAGCACCCACCCATTGGAGGAGCCACCGAATATGTAGATGTCTTTTAGTCCCTGATCCGACACGCTCTTTCCATCATACTGGCTCGCGTTGTTATTCGGATCAAGCAGCCACCATGTAGTACCAGAATCGTTTTCAAATGCCATGGTAACACCATCCCACATTCCACTACTATCCTCTTCAAGATCGTACCATGCGTAGAAAGATAGCGTGACCCATGATGCATTTTTGAGATCTATCCACGGCGTCATTAGAGCTTGCACCTGTTCGTCAACTCCGTAATCACCGTTGAGAACGGTACCTATTAAATCAGAACCGGAATGTGCGCTGGATGGTCCATTTTGATAATTTGGTTCTCCCCATTGCCAAATGCTGGGCTCAGAATTGTGCGTGGAATAATTCCACGCGTCTACCTGCCAATTGTATAGTACATTGGGATTATCCGTCGTTTCTAAGTCATTTGTTCCCGTAAGTGTGAAATTGTATATGCTGCTCCACGCGGTGTTTGTGCCATCGTCCATGTAAATCTTGAAATAATACGTGACCTCGGGAGTTAGGTTCTGTATCGCCACCTCGTGCTGCGTGCTCGCGGTGGATTCTTCAGGGGTTTGCATGTCCATGTGATTCGGGCCAATTCCGTACTCCACGTAAGACTTAACGGCTTCGCTGGTGGTGTAGTTTATCACTGCTTCTAAATGCGAATAAATCTTCATCGAAGTTATTGAAATTGTGGATACTGTCGTAGTTGTGGTAACGCTATCGCTCTTGCTGCTATCTCCTTCGCTAACCGCATTTACAACGATGTCCTGAGAATCTCCGTTATTCGCACTGCTGGGCGCGGTGACCGTTAGAGTAACAGTTGTGCTCGCTCCTGCGTTGAGAGTTACCTTGTTGGTGGAAAGCGTAGCAGTCCAGCCATTGCTCGGTGAACTCGTGCTCAAATCGAATGTGTCCTGAAGCGTACCCGTATTTTTGACCGTTATGGTGTAATCCACACTCCCGCCGGGCTGCACCGTCTTGCTGGATGAATCAACGCTAAGCTGCACACCATATCCATTAACCGTCACAGTCGTGGATGCAGAATTATTATCCTCGTTCTTCTCTGCGATGGAGTTGTCTGGGTCTGCGTAAGCTATTATAGTACGGGTTCCTGTATGGCCGGTAGTATCCCACGTCGCCTGAACATTTGCAGAAGAGCCTGCGCTTAAATCACCCGCACTAACCTTTTGAATTAGATGCGCTGAATCCACAGTATCGTAGTAGAAGCCGACATAAACGTTGTTCGCATCCAAATTTCCAACATTTTTCACCGTCGCATATATTGTTACACTATCTCCCTCATCAACCGTACTGGCAGATGTCGATATAGATGTAATCGTTAAATCAGGGGCATTAGCTGAGTTCACTGTAAGTGTAAGAAGAATATAATTTGTCAAATTGCCCCAGTGCCCGTTTGTATGGTTATACGTATAGGCAGTAAGGTTTAAGGTATACGTGCCTGCCGGTGTGGATAAAGAGGTTGCCACATTCAACGTGAAGCTTGCGGCAGAGCCATTACCCGCTGGTAGCACATAACCCACATTAGTGCTGGCACTTGCACCGGAGGGTAACCCACTAACTTCAAAATGCCCAACTTCACATGTCCACATATACGGAAAGGCAACGTTTATCGTATAAGAGGCAGTTTGCCCCTGGCTCACAGTAGCAGTTGTAGAGGATGCACCAAGGGTAAATCCAATATCGTGCACAAGCTCCCACGCGTTGGGGACCCCCCATCCCGTTGCCAGATCCCAGCCAGTACGGGCATCGTACTCGGTTTCCCCATTGTGGTATCCGCTGGGGGTCTCCGTGACATCGAAGAATGGCGGCGAAGAGGAATATTTGTTGTTATTGTAGAAATCGTTGCCTAACTGATAAATAGTGGGGAGGAAATACCCGAAACCATGATTTGATACCCCGTAAGTAACTCCGACGTAGGCAGCCATCTCCGCAATCATACCTGCTACAACTGGGCATGCTACTGATGTTCCAGCAATTCCATCATACCAACCATGGCCACTTATGTATATCTCTCCCAAGTTACCCATTGCTGCAATATCCGCCGTGGCCCTTCCATGCTTTCCCGTCGTGCCTATAATTGAATCCACATAATCCTTCTGGAACCATGGTTCTGGATATGCGGAACTCACACCACTCTGAGTGCCCCAATGATCACCATTACTCATCGTCTGAGAGCTATCGTACCACACAATTTCGTTACTCCTTGGATTTGCCAAATTTGTATTGTACCCCATCAAAGCATAATCATCTCGTGAGGTATCATCGTTACCATTTGGGTATGGTGTAGTTCCACCAACAGCTATAATACCATATGAACTCTGAGCATCAATTGCAGGATAACTTGGAGAATCGGTATCTCCATCATCTCCGCTGGATGCTAAAACAGTGACCCCCATGGCGTTAAGGGCCTTGACATCGTTGTCTGTAGTTGCAGAACCGGAGTAGTCACCGTCGCCCCAGGAGTTACTAACTGCAACCAAAGTAGCTGAGGTATCTGATGCAAGGGTATTAGCGATATAATCATATTCATTATCTGGAAAGTTACTTTCCGACGGACTCCTTCCATTTCCCGGTCCATAAACACAATACGCATCAACGCCCGGAGCGAGTGTCCCTACCATTTCCAAGTCAAGCTCATTTTCCACAGATACATCCACATCCGTATTGCTTCCAGGAGAAACCGTACCAGATGTACCATGAGAATGAACTGTGGACATTACTCCAAGATTTTGAATCCAAGTGGGTATCACATGCTGATAGTAATAGGTGACGGCATCGGGATCAAAAGGTGCGTACTGATTACCATTAGAATCAGATCCTTCCCAAAGCACTGTCGCAACCCTCAATCCAGAGGCAAATATGTGCTTATTGCTTGCAGAACCATCTGAGGTATCATTATAAAGTTCATACACATGATACATTCTGGCCACATCAGCACCTGTAAGATAATCCGTACCTCCTGATGTATAATAATTCAAATGGAAATTGGTTGAGTTGTCCAGCCCGTCGATCCCTTTGATGTAAGGAACGAATTCCGACGGTATCTCCGGAGCGTTCATGGCTGCAAAGAAATACGGCCTGAAATGAGGATTCCCGTTACTTTTGAAATATCCGAACTGAACATTGAAGAGCTTCGAAATGTTGGACATGGTGTCATAAATAGTTATGGAATTTCTTAGGTTGTATGTGTATTCCACATGTACTCCATTGCTTTTTATCCATCCCAGTATGGCATTGTAAACATCGGAATTTGGAGCAAAGTTTGCCTTGAAATCTTTGTAATTCATGAATTTATGGTAGTTCGGAGAGTTCGGATCATTAACGCTTTTCAAAAACATGTCCAACGAGGGTTCGTTTCTCCATTTCAGCGCTATAGTAACATAGATTTTGGTAGATGGATTTGCATCACCAATAAATTTACTTTCTTTCAGGATTGCACTTTTATACGATGTTTTCACAGGTACCATGAACCCGTGCGGCTTCTCTGCTGCGATTGTTCCAAAATACAACGCCGTTACTGACATCATAAAAACAAGCACCAAAACTGCAAGGATTTTTCCATGTTCTCTCTTTTTGGGCTTTACATATGGTTTGCTATTCCCATACAGGGAACTTTTTATCTCCATTCTTTTTTGCATTTTCACCACCCATATTCTATATATGGTATTACAATCACGATATATAACCTATTTGAAACACACCGCATGTGAAACATCACAAGAGTTAAATAACAATCACATATTCTCTTTTCCTATGTTCTGTCCAAAGTGTGGCTCTCTCATGCATCCCCGCGATGGGAAGTGGGTTTGCGATAACTGCGGTTACGAAATGCCTATCGAAGAGAAACAGGAAATCGTGGAAGAAGCAAAGAAGAAAGAGACAATAGTGATTAAAAAGGATATAGAAACCCTCCCATACGATGAATCTGTTATATGTCCGAAGTGCGGACATCAGGGCGCTTACTGGATGCTTCAACAGACGCGCTCTGCGGATGAGCCGGAAACCAGATTCTACATCTGCCCCAAATGCGGGTACAGGTGGAGGGAGTACTAATTTCTCTTTTTAAATAATTTTATATCTGTGCTTCCTATGTTCCTGCATGAAGAATTATCCCGAAAAGCAACTTAAAAAAATAAAAAGAAAAAGGAGAATGAAGGCTTTTTACTTCGCGAGTGGTGGAGTTTTAAGTGCAATTATAGGCATTATTGTTATTTACTATTCGCCGAGATTTCAACTGAGCTTTATTTCCTCATTACTCGGTGCCGCTGTTTTGTTTATAATATCCGCCATCTTATTTATGTTAATGTCCCGCAATTTCCATCCAACCAAAGAGGAAAAGATATTCTCCAAAGGCGTCGAAGGGGAGAAGGAGTTCAGAAAGCATTTGGACAAATTAGCGGGGTACAAGGGATACAGCGTTCCACTTCCACACGGTGGGGACATAGACGCTCTTCTAATATGCAAAAAAGGTGTGTTTGCATTCGAAGTTAAAAACTATTCCGGCATATTGACATGCGAAGGAGACACATGGAGAAGAACAAAAATAGGAAGAGGCGGCGGGAGGTACGAAGGCCATGTGGGCAATCCATCCGAGGAGGCGAAAAGACATGCGCGCGATTTGGAAAATTACCTTCTGAGGAGAGGATTAAAAGTAAAGGTTAAGCCAGTTGTTGTCATAGCAAATAGCGATGCAGAGATTCATCGTGGCTCCTGCTCAGTTCCCGTAATAAAGATGGAAGAACTGAGAAATTTTCTTCGCCGTGAGGATATTCTTACTAAGAAAGAAATGAAAAGAGTAAAAAACGCAATTAAGAATATGAGTCACGCGTAACCTTCTAAGTCCTTTTTTCTCTCCTCTTTCTTCGCGTTCATGAACTGAGCTGGCGGCGGGATCGGCGGGGGCAGATGCACCTCCTTGGCCAAAATAACTGACTCAATTATGCAGTTGTTTATTATTGTCCCATGCACCTCCTTGGCAACTTCATCGGGCATTCTGTGCTTGTGAGTCCACTCGCTTGTAAGCTCCGGAATGTTGCCTTCGTAAATAACAATTCCGTCTATTGTAATCATCCCGATTCCCGAATAGGTGACGGTAAACTTGAACTCAATTTTCGCCTGATTCTCTCCAATCTGTATTATATTCAAAACGGTGCTGTTATTATCTATCCTTATTTCTTTAGGCGCTTTCTCAGGCTCTATGAACCTCTTCGCCTCTATGCCATCAATCCTGAATGTTCTGATCATAAGGCTCAATAAGGAACGCTTGTATTTTACCTTTCCCTTATCCAATAGAAATGCACCCTAAGAGCTTAAAGATTTCCCATAGAAAATAAATCAGCCCTCGTGTCTCGCAACGTAGGTCTAATTCTCCTCGCAATTTCAATCTCGTCCATATCGATTTCTTCCACGTTGATTTCCTCTTCGAAATAGGGGGCTTTGTGAATCAGCGAGCCTCGGGGTGAATAGATCATGGAGCCTCCCCAGAACTCCATGGTTCTCTGCAATCCAGCCCAATTCACATAGACGAAGAATACAGTGTTCTCTATGGCCCTTGCTGGAATTATAGATTCAAACATTGCTCGCGATGTGATGGGGCTTGCGGATATATTCACAATGATTTTCGCGCCCTGCATGGCCTGCGCCTTGGCCACTTCAGGGAAGAAGGCGTCGTAGCAAATCTGCACCCCAATCTTTCCGAAATCTGTGTTAACGACAAACGGCTTCTCGCCCTCTTTGAAATAGAGCTTCTCTTCGAATGGCCCGAAATTTGGAAGGTAAAGTTTCCTAACCACATGAATTTCGCCATCGACCATCACGGCGGCGGAGTTGTAAATCTCCCCGCTTCTCTCGGGAAATCCGAAAATTATTATCTTTCCCTCGCCCTTTTTTGCTATCTCACCCATTATTTTGCTCTCAATTGCCATGGCTTTTCTATGGAGCTCGTCCCGAATTAGATACCCGGTCAGATAAAGCTCGGGAAAAACGTAAAGATCCGCATCCCTCTCCAAAATTTTGAACATCCGTTTCTTATTTTCTTCGATGTCAA
>JALWEL010000098.1 GCA_027014065.1 DHVE2 group archaeon | reverse complement strand
GAGATAGTGGACGCACTTCTGGGCGATACGCTTCAGGATGAGGTTATAGACGTTCGCATGGTTCAAAGAATGACCGATAGTGGCCGGAGGACGAAGTTCTCCGTGATGGTTGCCGTGGGCAATGGAGACGGATTTGTAGGAATTGGAACAGCGAAGGCCAAGGAAGTGGGAGCGGCCATAAGAAAAGCCATAGAAAACGCGAAATTAAACATCATAGAGATTAAGAGAGGCTGCGGCTCTTGGGAGTGCGGCTGCGGCATGCCTCACTCAGTACCTTTCAAAGTCACTGGAAAATGCGGTTCTGTTCGTGTCACATTAAAACCAGCGCCCAAGGGCGTGGGTCTTGCGGTAGGAGATGTGGCTAAAATCATATTGCGACTTGCGGGAGTTAAGGATGTCTGGGGTTTCACCCAGGGCCACACCAAGACCACGGTCAATTACGCCGCTGCAACCTTCGATGCTCTAAAGCAGACGACGGTTGTGAGAATCAATAACAGGTTAATCATGCCCATTTACAAAGGAGGTGTAGAGGATGTTCGCAGTGATCAGAGTTAGAGGCAGAACTGGAATAAGATGGGATATTGAGGACACTTTGAAGATGCTCAATTTGACGAGAATCAACCATTGCGTTTTGATTCCCGATAATCCATCGTATCGGGGAATGCTTCAGAAGGTAAAAGATTACGTTACTTGGGGAGAAATAAACGAAGAAGTTGCAGCGAAACTGATTAGAAAGAGAGGGCGCTTGATGGGAGACAAGGAAATCACGGATGAGTACATCAAGGAGAATTTGGGTTATGAGAGCGTGGAAGAATTTGCAAAAGCCCTCGTTTCTGGAAAGGCGCTTTACAAGGATATACCCAACGTGAAGCCCATTTTCCGCTTACATCCCCCGTTGAAGGGCTGGGAGAAGACCAAGAGGCATTTCATTGAAGGAGGTGCTCTTGGATACCGCGGGGATAAAATCAACGATTTGATACTTAGAATGCTGGGACCCGGAGGTGAAGGAAATGGCGAAAACTAAATCGAGGAAGATGAGAGGCTCGAACACCTATGGTCATGGAAGAAAGGGCAGAAGAGGAAAAGGAAGGAAAGGCGGAAAGGGGCTTCCGGGAATAGGGAAGCATCACTGGAGCTATGCAATAAAGCATCCTGAGTACCTCTGGGGAAGCCATGGATTTACATCTCATCATCCGAAAGAAGAGATAAATGCGATAAATGCGGGAGTGTTAAATGAAAACATTGAGGAAATGGTAGAAAAGAAGCTTGCCTTGTACGATGGAGAAAAATATGAAATCGATCTGAGCATACTTGGAATTAACAAACTTCTTGGCAAAGGGAAAGTGGACAAGAAGATGATAGTTAAAGTTAAATATGCCAGTAAGATTGCGGTAGAGAAAATCCAGGAGGCAGGTGGTGAAGTAATCAATGCCTGAGGAAGATATCCCTAGGAAGAAGGGTGTGGCCCTTCCAGTCGCTATCTCTTGGTTCATCTTCGCGTACCTTTATTTCTCGATTGCGGAGTGGAAACTCTTAGGATTCATGGATTTCATAAACAATGTAATAGTGGGTCGCTGGCTCGATTTTCTCATATTCTCTCTTTGGAGTGTGCCGCTATTTGCATTAACTTACCTGATGCTTTCCTATGGGGGTGAGAAGAGCAAATTATATGGTCTCGAGCCAGTAATAAATTATCTCCCAATTATAAAAAAGCCGAAGGGCCACGTGCATTTCAAGCAGAAACTCACATGGACAATCCTTACCCTTCTTCTGTATTTCTCCCTTACCAACATCTATTTGTATGGAGTTGATCAGCAGAAAGTAGTTGATCTTTTCGCATCTTTCAGAGCAATAATGGCGGGTGCATCCGGCTCGCTCATGCACTTGGGTATCGGTCCTATCGTTACTGCGAGCATAATAATGCAGCTATTCGTGGGTGCAAAGATATTCAACATAGATCTCACGGATGAGAAGGACAAAGCCATATATCAGGGTACTCAAAAGCTTCTGGTCATAATAATGATATTTGTGGAAGCTATTCCCCAGGTGTTTGGCTATTTGCAGCCATCGAACTCTTTCGTTGCAGGTTTGAATTCTTTTGCGCCTGGATACGGAGATTTCCTGGCGAAGTTCATAATTGTGATTCAACTATTCTTTGGCTCGTACATAGTGTTCCTGATGGACGAACTCGTGTCCAAATGGGGCATAGGTTCGGGCATATCTCTTTTCATCGCTGCCGGTGTTTCTCAGGCAATATTTACCGGTACGGTTAACTGGATTCCCTCAAATGAAAATATGCCCATGAGCATCACTAATCCTCCCAGTGGATGCATTCCAAAAACGATTTACATCCTGCAGAATTCTTCCGCTGGCCAATTGTTCGCTGGGGGAATTGAGAGGATACTCTTTGCACCACCTAATCCCATAATCGCACTTTTGGGTACTACTATAATCTTCTTTCTGGTGGCGTATGCGGAGAGCACTAAGATTGAGTTGCCACTGGCCCACGAGCGTGCCCGCGGTGCTCGCGGGAGATATCCCATAAAACTGATGTACTCTTCGAACATACCAGTCATATTGACCTCCGCGCTTCTGGCGAACGTGGCGATGTGGTCAATGCTCTTCTGGTCAAATCCAACGCTTAGCAAGGTTCCTGTTCTGGGTCATAATCCGTGGATAGGCGAGTATCCCACACCGGAGCAGGCGCAGCAGTGGGGAATCCGAACGACCACTCCCATAGGTGGTCTCGCATATTACCTGAATCGCGTCCGTGGATTATCTTATTGGCTATTGCCATTGATGAATCCCCAGCGTTACTATCAGGTGTTCACCTATCAAACGTACTGGGAACTCGTCTTGCACGTGATAGTCTATGTTACCTTCATGATAGGTATGAGCATTCTGTTCGCGAAGTTCTGGATTGAAACAGCGAATATGAACGCGAAGGCCATTGCGAAGCAGATTCAATCCAGCGGGATGCAGATTCCTGGATTCAGGAGGAGTCCCGCGGTTCTGGAGAAAATATTGAATAAGTACATACCAGCGGTTACGATTCTCAGCGGAGCTCTGGTAGGTACCCTTGCCGCTTTCGCAGATTTGATAGGTACGGTCGGTAATACCTCAGGTACTGGAGTTCTGCTTACAGTGGGTATTATGATTCAGTTCTACGAAGCCATGGGCAAGGAGCAGCTGATGGAGATGCACCCTGTCATAAGGCAGTTCTTCGAGTGATAACCATGCGGGTGATAATTGCAGGAGTTCCCGGGGCCGGAAAAACGAGCATAATGAATGAGGTGGCCAAAAAAACTAATCACCAGATTGTGAATTACGGCACCGTCATGCTGGAGATAGCCAAGGAGAAGGGCCTCGTGGAACATAGAGACGAGATCAGGAAATTGCCCATAGTTATGCAGAAGGAGCTTCAGAGGGAAGCCGCCAGAAAAATTGGGGAGATGAAGGATATAATCGTTGATACGCATCTAACCATCAAGACCCCAAGCGGGTACTTTCCCGGGCTTCCGATATGGGTTCTCAACGAAATAAAACCTGATTTGATAGTTGTGGTTGAAGCCAATCCCCATGAAATCATAAGGAGAAGGAAGGCGGATACCACCCGGCAGAGAGATTTCGAGACACAGGACGACATAAGGGAGCATTTGGATGCAAATAGATATGCTGCTTTCACCTGCTCGGTTCTTACCGGTGCACCTGTAATGATTCTCACAAACCGGGATGGGATGTTAGAACAATCTGTTGAAAGATTTATGGAGGCTTTCAAATGACAGAGGAAAATGGTGCTGTTGAAAGGAGACCGCAGCAGAGTTCTTCCACGATGTACTTTATGATTTTCTTCCTATTCATGATGATCCTCTTTATCCCAGGATTGAGGACTGCTCTGGGGGTAGCTGCGGGTTTCATAATGACTCCTCTATTCTCGTTCGATGGAAGATATCCAATTTACACGATTTTAGCATCTGGGTTGTTGCTCACCCTCATCAACGTCTGGGCCAGGCATCATTACACTGACTGGATAAAAATGGCTAGAGTTCAGGCGAAGATGAAGGCATTCAACAAGGTGTATAGGGAAGCGATGATGAAGCAGGACATGGCGAAGATGGAAAAACTGAAGAAATTGCAGACGCAATATATGGCGGAAAGCATGGAGTCCCAATCGCAAATGATGAAAGCTACTACGATTACTTTCCTAATAGTCATCGCAATATTCTCTTGGCTCTGGATATTCATGCAGAGCATTGCATCCTACACTTTAATGGCCGTGCCCTGGAGCTTCGCCGTTGATATGAATCACTCTTTGATTTTTCCCTACTGGCTCTGGATTTACTCTGCGGTGACCATGCCATTAGCTTGGGTTGTGCAGTATATCTTTAAGTATTTTGAGTTCCGCAAGAAGTTGGAAGAAGAGTATCCTGAAGAGGTTGTGGAGGATGAGAATCACAATTAGCGGCCCTCCGGGAAGCGGAAAGACCACGGTTGCAAGGCTTCTATCCAGGAAAATTGGGTATCCCTTAATTTCCGGCGGTGAGATTTTCAGGGGCATGGCGAAGAGGATGAACATGAGCTTGGTGGACTTCAGCAAATACGCCGAGGAGAATCCCGAGATAGATTACAAAATAGACGATGAAATAGCAAGACGGGCCAAGGAGATGGATAATGTGGTCATTGATTCCCGGCTCTCCGGGTGGATTATGGTCAAGAATGGAATTGATGCGTTTAAAATATTCATCGACGCATCCCGTGAGATAAGGGCTAAGAGAATTCAGGAGCGCGACGGGGGAAATTTCGAGGAAGTGATGCGCGACATGGTGTTTCGGGAAGAGAGCGAGAAGAAGAGATACAGGGAGCTTTACGGAATAGATTTCGATGACAGGAGCATATACGACTTAGTGGTTAATTCGGACACTTTGAATCCCCAGGAAATCGTTTCTTATATCATGGAGGAGTTGGGATGGAAGTAGAAGAGCTATTGAATTTCGGGGTAGTTATTGTGGACAAGCCCCGGGGCCCCACGAGCCATCAGGTGAGTGCGTGGGTTCGTAAAATACTGAATGTGAACAAAACTGGCCATGCCGGAACTCTCGATCCGAAGGTCACCGGTGTGCTTCCGGTTGCACTGAATCGCGCCACCAAGATCATAAATGTTCTTCACTATCTTCCCAAGGAGTACATAGCTGTCATGCGTTTGCACTCCGAAGTGGATGAATCGCTAATAAAGGAAAGGTTCGAGGAATTCACCGGAGAAATTTATCAGATTCCTCCCGTGAGAAGCGCGGTGGCCAGAAGGCTCAGAAAGAGAAAGGTTCACGAGCTGGAATTTATGGAAATGTTAGATGATTTGGTTTTATTCCGAGCCAAAGTTGAGTCCGGAACGTACATCCGTTCTCTATGCCGAGATATCGGAGATTCTCTCTGCGTTGGAGCGCACATGGAAGATTTGCGAAGAATATCCACCGGTCAATTCAGGGAGGAGGATGCCGTTTCTCTCACTGATTTATTGGACGCCTACGTGTTTTGGAAAGAGGACGGAGATGATTCTCTTCTCAAGAAATTCATAAAGCCTGGAGACGAGATTCTCTCATTTTTGCCCAAAATAGTGGTGAAAGAAAGTGCTTTTGAGAACTTGGCAAAAGGCGCGCCTCTCTACAAGCCGGGCGTAGTGGAGATGCCGGAACTAGAACCGGGGGATCTATGCACCGTTTACACAGAGGATGGTAAATTTATCTCTCTTTCTAAAGCGGTTTTAGAGGGTGAGGTGGTGGCCAAGCCCGAGCGGGTTATAGTGAACTACGAGAAATGAAAGATTTATCTTATGCAAATCCATGAGGGATTATGACTTCCGTTCTGAAAAAAATAGATGAGATGCAAGACGAGATAGTGAACTTTATGGTGAACATGATAAGAATCAAGGCCGTAAATCCCGTTTCCGGCGGAGAGGGAGAATTGAAAAGGGGCGAGTGGCTGGAGAAAAAATTAAAGGAGATATGCGACGAAGTGAAGAGGTACGACGCAATCGATGAGCGAGGATTGAAAAGGCCGAACATTGTGGGCATAATATTCGGAGAAGATAGATCTAGGACCCTTTGGATTATATCTCACATTGACACCGTGCCAGAAGGTGACTTATCCCTTTGGAGCCATGATCCCTACGACCCTGTTGTGAAAGATGGCAAGATTTACGGTCGAGGTACTCTGGACGACGGGCAGGGGGTTGTGAGTTCCTACTTTGCGGCCAAGGCCATAGTAGAGAGCGGAAAAAGACCGAAGCTCAATCTGGGCTTGGTATTCGTTTCGGACGAAGAAGCTGGAAGCAAATACGGATTGCATTATCTAATGGACAAGGACATATTCATGAAGGATGATCTCATCGTGGTTCCGGACTCGGGGAATTCAGATGGCTCTTTCGTGGAAATCGCAGAGAAGGGCTCGGTGTGGCTCAAAATAACCACGCTGGGAAAGCAGAGCCATGCGAGCATGCCTCACCTCGGCTTGAATGCGCACCGCATCGGTATGAGATTCGCCTTGAAAGTTGATGATTACCTTCACAACACGTACAACGGGAATAATCCTCTTTTCGAGCCACCTTATTCCACCTTCGAGATAACGAAGAAGGAGAAGAACGTGGATAACGTGAACACTATTCCCGGAACCGATATTTTTTATTTTGACTTCAGAATTTTACCGGAATACAATGTGGATAAAATAATCGAGGATGTAAAGACAATCGCGGAAGAAATAAGCTCCGAAACGGGAGCAAAGATAAATGTTGAGATAGTTCAGAAGGGTGAGCCTTCGCAGACTCCCAAGGACAGCGAAATTGTGAAAAAATTAGAGAGGGCGCTTAGAGAATTGAGGGGAATCGAACCGAGAATCGGGGGAATCGGCGGTGGCACCGTTGCGGCAGCATTCCGCAAAGTTGGAATTCCCGCTGTGGTGTGGATGACCGCCGACGACGTGGAGCACCAGCCCGACGAGTTCTGTAGGATCGAAAACTTAGTGAACGATGCGAAGGTATTCGCCTATTTGGCCATGGACGGAGAAGTGGAGTAAGGGTGTGAAATATGAATTTGAGGGAAATCGAATTCGAAAAGCTGAGTCCGTTTGAAATAAAGGACCTGCTTATTAAGATAGCCAGCAGAAAATCCCAGAAGATGATGCTCAACGCTGGCCGAGGAAATCCGAATTTTTTAGCGCTCATTCCCAGATATGGATTCTCTCAATTAGGCCTTTTCGCCTTGAGCGAGGCCGAAAGGCATTTTGGATACATGGAAGGAATAGGAGGTCACAGCGACTTAGAGGGCATAGAGGCGAGGTTTGAGATATTCGTGCGAAGTCACTGGGATGAGAAAGGTGCTCGATTTCTGAACGCCGCTGTGAGCTATGTGAAGGATCATCTTGGTTTTCCAGCGGATCAATTTCTTCACGAGATGGTTCAGGGATATTTGGGATGCGATTATCCTTCGCCGGTGAGAATGCTAAAAATAGGAGAGAAAATTGTGGCTCGATACCTTCTTAAAGAAATGGGTGCCGGGCATGATCTGATCGGAGAGACGCAACTTTTCGCGGTGGAGGGCGGAACCGCCGCAATGAGTTATCTCTTCGAATCTCTAAAAGCCAATTTCATTCTCAACGAGGGTGATAAAATTGCAATTGCCGTGCCGATTTTCAGTCCATATTTAGAGATTCCAAAACTTGATACTTATCGCTTGGTTGAGGTGGAAATCACTGCAGATAAGGACAGAGGGTATCAAATTCCCGAGGGGGAATTGGAGAAGCTTTTGGATCCTGAGATAAAGGCATTTTTCCTTGTTAATCCCGGAAATCCCACGGCGGTAAAGCTAAGCGGCGAAGTTTTGGAGAATTTGAAAAAAATCGTCGAGAAAAGAAATGATCTGCTCATAATAACGGACGATGTTTACGCTACCTTCGTGGACGATTTCAAATCTCTATATGCTATTTTGCCTCACAACACCATATTAGTTTACTCTTTTTCCAAGTACTTCGGGGCCACTGGCTGGAGGCTCGGAGTTATCGCCATACACGAGGATAACATCGTGGACAAGAAAATTCAGAGCTTGGGAGAAGAGCAGCAAAGAGAACTGGAAACCAGATACTCTTCGGTTACCATGAATCCCCGAGAGTTGAAATTCATAGATCGCTTGGTGGCGGACAGCCGAAACGTCGCTTTGAGACATACCGCCGGGCTTTCGACACCTCAGCAGGTGCAGATGGTTCTCTTCGCCCTTTATGCGCTCATGGACGAGGAGGGGAAATACAAGAGGGCTGTTCAGAGAATTCTTAGAAGACGATACAAAGCTCTCTACCGGGGACTCGGATTAGAGCAACCAACGGACGAAAATAATTCCTATTACTACACACTCATAGACGCCGAGGCCATAGGTGAAAAATTGTACGGCAGGGAATTTGCAGAGTGGTTCATAGAGAAGATTCCCACGGGTGAGTTTTTGACTCGACTCGCCGAGGAAGCGCAGGTTGTTCTCCTCCCCGGAAAAGGATTCGATGTGAAGCATCCTTCCGCTCGGGTTTCCCTTGCGAATCTCCGGGAGGTGGATTACCTTAAAATCGGTCAGACCGTTAGAAATATTTTAGACGAGTACTACGAAGAATTCAGAAATCGATGATCAATTGAAGTATAAATCACCCCGGATGCGAGGAATCATGGCCATCAAAACCGCCTGAGAATTGAACTCGTCCCTGTTGATTATTCCGTTGCTTAGGTACCCTATGGCGCCCATTTTTTTCTTTATTTCTTCAATGCCCGAAATTCTCTCCATGGCCTCTCCCACTTCCAATCCCTCTTTTACCATCTTTATGACTTCCGGCGGGTACGAGAATCCTCCGGAGTGCCCGAGGGTCAAGCGTCCGTACTTGTCCAGCACGGCGCAGTACGCGCGGTCCAAGTAATCTCCGATGCTCTCTTCGTAGAAAAGCCCCGCTTCGATACCCACCGAGTAATCCGCATTGTTCATGATTTTTTTTGCTCTGTTTATCGCCCCTTTTATCGTTTCTTCTCCGAATGGTTGCGGGGGAACGCCTGAATCAACGCCGTAAGGCATGTACTCTATCTCAAAGTGGAATATCTTTTCAAATATCATCATCACTGCCCTAATTTTTGATGGATTTTCCGAGCCTATGTGAACGACCATCTTTTTCAATCTCTTTCCTTCTTCGTCTATTTCGCCAGATCTAATTCTCCTTGATGAGATGGGCATCAGGTCCTCGGCGAAGAACGTGGGAATGCTCACGATTTCCATCCTTTTCATATTATTTTTCTCCCTTTCTTTGTTGATTATTTCGGCGTTTTTTTTCGATTCCGGAGAGACCACTATGACATCGAAATCCTCTTCAAGCGTGGGTCCGAAGATATCGTGGATTTCCACGATTTTGAAATTTTTTCCGTATTTCTTTACGTATTCTTCCACCTCCTTTTTTCTCTCTTCGAACCCTTTTTTTACGCCCTTTTTGAATCCGTCGGCGGTTATTCCTATCGTTATCTCATCGCCCATTTCAAATGCTTTGTCCAACAGCGCCCTATGCCCCACGTGGAGAAATTCGAAGGTTCCTCCTAAGACTACCTTCATCTCAATGTCCTCCCATGGCAAAGAACAGAATTACCAGCAGAACTACGAGGAAGATCATCCACACGTACATGTTGATTTTTTTCTTTCTCATCATAGCGTTCCATTCGTCCTCGCATTTTTTTGAGCAGAAGGTTTTATCTGGAGGGATTGCGATTCCGCAGTTCAGGCAATGGCGGTGCGGCGGTATCTCGTCCTTTTTCTTCTTCAGGCGCTCCACATCTAATTTTAGGAGCTCCACTTCCTCTTCTAATTTCTTTTCGTCCATGGGAGGTGCATCTGCTCAAAGAATTTATAATTTGTCCGCCCGCGAAGATGGAAAAATTTATATATGCACTCCTTTTAAACCTCTTTGCCCGGTGGTTTTATGGAATACACAAGGTTTGAAAAGGCAAGAATAATCGGCGCCCGTGCGCTTCAGATAGCCTTAGGAGCACCAATATTGATTCATGTTCCAGAGGAACTCTACGATCCCCTCGATATCGCGCTCTACGAGTATGAGAAGGGAGTTATACCAATAACAGTTAAGAGGGCTAAATAACAAAGTCCTCTCCGTTTTTAGGTGTGAGAACTTCGAAATCTCTTTTTCTCAGGTCTTCTGCCAACGCCTCTCTGTTGTCTCCGTGCATAAGTATTATCTTCTCCGGATCGCATTTTTCCGCGAATTCTATGAGCTCGGAGTGCCCGGCGTGGGCCGAGAAATCGAAGAAAGAAATCTCCGCATCAATCTTCTCTTTTATTCCGTAGAGGTCTAAGATGCCTTCATCCATCAGCAGTCTTCCGTTGGTGCCTTCTACCTGGTATCCAGTTAGGAGAATTGCGCTCTTTGGGTCGTTTTTCAGATAATTGATGTAGTGCAAAACGGGGCCGCCTTCCAGCATGCCGCCGGTGGTGATGATCACATCCCCTTCCAGCGCCTTTTTTCTGTCTCTTCTCTTCTTAACCACGTTCATTTTATTCCTCGCTCTCTTCAGTTTCTTTGCGGATCTCAGGTACATGGGGTATCGGAGATATATCGAGTTTACGAACCTCCCCATTCCGTCTATCCAAATCTCCAAATCCATCTTTTCCAGTATGAGCATTATTTCCTGAGTTCTTCCAACCGCGAAGGCGGGTACGATTACCTTGCCCCCTCGGTCCACGACTTCCTCAATCTTCGCCTTGAAATTCTTCTCCACCTCTTCCCTCGGAGGATGCTCTCTGCCAGCGTAGGTGCTCTCCATTGCCAAAATTTCAGTCTTAACCGGTTTTGCACCCCAGACCAGATGGGTATTCACCGTTTGAATGTCCCCCGTGAAAAGAATTTTTCTCTCTCCGTGAACTTCGTACATTGCGCTACCGGGTATGTGCCCCGCGCTGTGGGGAATGACCTCAATCTCTCCCAATTCCACCCTATCTCCGTATTTCAAGGGTACGATGCTCTCCATGAGGTTCTCTATTTCCTCCTTCACGTATGGGATAGGAAAGCCCTCAATGGTAGCGACCTTTATGGTGTCGTTGAGGAGAAGGGGGAGAACTGCCATCGTTGCCTCGGTCATGTATATGTTCGCATCGTAAGAGCTGGAAATCTTTGGAAGCATTCCGGAATGATCTAGATGAGCGTGGGTTACGAATACCGCATCCATTGGTGGTGGAAGAGGAGGATATGAAGGGGGTTTCGATGGAGTTAATCCGTAATCGAACATAAGCCTAATTCCATTCATTTCGGCCAAGAACGCCAAACTGCCGACCTCTTCCGCGCCGCCTAGAAATTTGCCATTAACCATAGTTCTCGCTATCGGTGATTGTATTTAAACATTCCTCACGTTAATATTATACCCTGCGATGAAATTACCCGTATGGTGATTGTATGAAGATAAATGTGGGTAACAAGGCCAGGGAGATGCGCGCTGTGTGGTTCGAAGACGGCATCGTGAAATTAATAGACCAGAGGAAACTGCCTGCGAAGTTCGAAATATTCGAAGCGAAGAGCACGGAGGACGTGGCCTACGCAATAAAGGAGATGGTGGTTCGCGGCGCCCCCGCAATTGGAATCACTGCCGCTTACGGCATGGCTCAGGCTGCTTTGCAAAAAAGAAATGTGGAGGAAGCATTCCAAATGTTGAAAAACACGCGTCCAACCGCCCACGATCTCTTTTTCGCGCTCAAACTGATGAAGGAAAAAATTGAAAATGGAGAGGATGCGATAAGCGCTGCTGAAAATTACGCCAATGACATAATTGGGAGATGCGAGAAGATAGGCGAGTACGGGGAAAAACTGATTCGCGACGGATACCGCATACTCACGCACTGCAACGCAGGAGCCCTGGCGGTTGGGGACTGGGGAACGGCGACGGCT